>WTGD01000115.1 GCA_011523725.1 Nitrospinota bacterium | reverse complement strand
GAGGAGCCGCCCGATTACGCCCATCCTCTCTTCGGGCTCGAGAACCCTGTGCTCGCCCCCCATCTCGGTGGCCGGGGCGAGGATGCGATTCGCAATACGCTCCGCCACACGACCGAGTGCGTTCTCGCGTACTTTCGGGGCGAGAGGCCGTCCACGCTCGTGAACCCGGAAGTCTATGAGGTCCTGGCAAGGGAGAGGTGAAGCCCCCTACAAAGTTCCGTTGATGGCATAGCCCAGTATCCGCACCACCTGTTCGGGTTCTTCGGCCACGGCCATGGCGGCGGCGTCCACTTCCTTGAGTGCGTGGGTGTGGCCCGGATCGTGCAGGGTGATGAGGGCCTTTCCCAATGCCGCCGCGTAGCCCGCGTCGAACGCGGCGTTCCACTGCCTGTATTTCTCGCCGAAGCGAACGACCACCACATCCGCTTTCTCGATCAGCGTGCGCGTTCTGATGGCGTTCACACCCGCACCCTTGCGATCTTTCCAGAACGGTTTTTCCTCATCGCCCAGAATCGACACGCCGCAATCGTCGCTCGCGTCGTGATCCGTGACCGGGGCGAGAAAGGTGATCGGAAGGCCCGCTTTTTCCGCGCCTTGGGTGATGCGTTCACGCCAGTCGGTGTGCACCTCTCCTGAAAGATAGACCCTCCAACTCGGCTGCGACATGAAACATGCTCCTTATGCTTTGAAGACAAATGGTGTGAAAGGTGAAAGTTTCGCATGTGACGCGACGTGAAAAACCCCGGCCCTTCCGGACCGGGGTTTCCCATCGTTCGGTGACCTGGTGGGGATTCGCCTGGGCGAAGATAAACCCGTGGGAATCTCCCGAGGGCTCTCTCCCCTAGGCGCCGGTCACCTCGTCCCTACAGTGTATTTTCATATTAGGATCACCTCCTTTCTGACGTGACTGTATCATCGGGAAAGTGCTGCGAAATGTCAAGGCGCGGTGGAGACGGCGGACTGACAGCCTGGCTCAGTCCGTGATATACAAATCCACGCATGGCCGGTTTATGGTCTTGCGAGACGGCCCACCCCGCGGAGAGGTGTCCGAGAGGCCTAAGGAGTACGACTGGAAATCGTATAGGTGCCCACAAGGTGCCTCGAGGGTTCGAATCCCTCCCTCTCCGCCATACCCGCCATAAACACCAACGAATGCGTTGAATGGGTGCGGTTGGCCGACGAGCCGATGAGCCCCATTGATCCCTCTTCGCATGTATGCCGATTTTACTCCCGGTGTCCCCGCAGGGAGGAGAAGTGTCGACAGGAAATGCCGCTGCTGACTCCTTACCCCGGCGGAGCCGAAACCGCCCGCCGTTTTCCATTGGAGAAACAGGAAAATACCGAGACGCATATGGCGGTTTCCTGAGCGGCAGTCGTTTTGAGACTCTGACAAAGGGCTTCTGAAATCTGGTCGGGATATTTTTGACAGATAGCGGGGAGATAATGACATCCATGCACAAGCTCCGCCCTGCGACCGTGGATACCTTGCGTTATACAAGAGCACCATCAGGGCTCGAATTCTTTCTCAGAGGATAGCCACCGCTCCTTCTTGTGATATAGAATGGCGGCCCCTCGCGGAGAGATGGCCGAGTGGCTGAAGGCGCTCGCCTGCTAAGCGAGTAGGCCGGGAAACTGGCCTCGAGGGTTCGAATCCCTCTCTCTCCGCCAAACGAAAGCCCGCCTTGGGTAAGGTAATCCTCGGGACATCACCGGCGCCGTCTTGTTCCTCCCGGTAGTTCGGATGAAGAAAATGCTTTTCCAAAATCGAGGAGAGGGAGAAAACGATGCGGCGCAACTTCTTTCGCCTGAACACGACCCAGCGATTTCCCATCGAGCTTGCCGCTGCCTGGGATTTTTTCTCGAATCCCCGGAATTTGAAGGAGATCACGCCGCCCGAGCTTCACCTGGTCGTCGAGAACGAATTGCCTTCAAAGATGCATACCGGCACCCTCATCTGTTACCGGGTGAGGCCCTTTCTGGGGATTCCGGTGCACTGGGTCACGGAGATCACGCACGTGGAGGAGGGCCGCCTCTTCGTGGACGAGCAGCGTTTTGGCCCTTATCAATTCTGGCATCACCAGCACCATTTTCAGCCGATCGAAGGTGGTGTGGAGATGCGCGACATCATCCACTACAAGCTGCCGATGGGGCCCCTCTCGTTCCTGATGGACAGTTTCGTGGTGAGCAGGCAACTGCGCCGCATCTTTTCCTACCGAGAAGAGACGCTCGCGCAGCGCTTTGGGCGGATGAATTGAATTCGCCTCGTTTTATGGCAAGATGACGATGCGCCAACGGACATCGAACTCCCGGCCGTTTTCGACATGGAGGGGGCCGAGAGACGGAATGATGTGTCTTTTCACGCAGCGCCCCGGAGATACGCAATGAAAATCATATTCGCAATCGCTCTTTCACTCTTCATGGCCACGGCCTCTTTCGCGCAAGGGTTCGTAAAGGAAAAACCCACCAACCCGGTTCTTGTGATGAAAACCAATTTCGGTGACGTCTACATCGAGATGTTCCCCGAAGAAGCGCCAAAGACGGTGGCGAACTTCATGAGCCTTGCCATAGGGGAGCGCGTCTTCGTCGACGACAAGACGAAGGCGAAGGTGAAGCGCCCGTTTTACGACGGGCTGAAGTTTCATCGCGTCATCAAGGACTTTATGATCCAGGGAGGCGACCCCAGGGGGAACGGAACCGGTGGGCCGGGCTACAACTTCGAGGATGAAATCAATGCCGACGCCCTGGGCCTGCACAAAATGAAGGCCATGAAGGAGGGGCGTCCCCACACCTTTTTGCCCATCAGGAACCAGAGCGATTTTCAGCGCACCCTGGTGCATCCCCTGTTCCAGAAGATGGGCATCCGCTCCCAGGCCGATCTCGACAAGCGCATGGAAGAGGTAAAACGACGCCTCAATGACCTCACGCTCAAGGATGCGTACGAGAACATGGGCTATCGCTTCAACGAAAAGCTCAAATCGCGCCCGCCCGTAAAGGGTGTGCTCGCGATGGCGAATTCGGGCCCCAACACGAACGGCTCGCAGTTTTTCATCAATCTCATCGACACACCCTGGCTCACCGGAAAGCACACGGTCTTCGGGAAGGTAGTCCAAGGTATGGCCGTGGTGGAGAAAATCGGCGAGACGCCCGTGGGGGCGGGAAGCGTGCCTCAAAATGAGGTGCGGATCATCTCGATCCGGCTTCACACTCCCTGATTTCCGGGGAAAAGAGCAGGAGCGGCGCGCTCACCAGGCAACGCTCGGGCATAGGACTATAACTCGCGGCGGCCCTCCAGCGAGCGGGTGAGTGTCATCTCGTCCGCGTACTCGAGATGACTGCCTATGGGAAGCCCGTGCGCTAACTGGGTGACGCGCACGCCGAGCGGTTTGAGAACCTGGGCAAGATAGAGAGAAGTCCCCTCGCCCGCCATGTTGGGGTTCAAGGCCAGAATCACTTCTTTCACTTCACCATTCTTCACGCGCTCGATGAGATTGGCGATGGTGAGGTCTTCGGGCTCCACGCCATCGAGAGGGGAGATGACGCCCATCAGCACGTGGTAGCGGCCCACTACGCCTCCCGCGCGCTCCACCGCGAACACATCGGCGGGCTCTTCCACGACACAGATGATGCTTGGGTCACGCGCGCTGCAGACCGCGCAGTCAACTCCACCCGCTTCACCCTCCACGAGCATGGAACACGTGTCGCACAAGCCCACCTTTTCATGAAGCGCCTCGCATGAGGCGGCGATTTTACCGGCGGCTTCAGGGTCTTTGCCCAGCAGATGAAAGACGATTCGCTGCGCGCTCTTTGGCCCCACCCCCGGAAGGCGGCGAAACGCCTCGATGCACTCTTCAATGGCGGGAAATCGCCCAGGCTGCATGGTGTTTTCTCACTTGCGTTTCGGGCGGCGGCCCGGAAACGACGATGAAGACGATATGAAAACGATGAGTGGCGTAGAAGCCGCGCATCGGCTCAGAACAGACCACCGGGAATGGGCAGGCCCCCGGTGAGCTTTTTCATCTCCTCGGACATCATATCTTTCCCTTTTCGGGACGCCTCGTTGCAGGCGGCGCGCACCAGGTCCTCGAGCATCTCCACGTCTTCGGGGTCGACCACCTGCGGGTCTATCTTCACCGAGACCACTTCACCGGCGCCATTGGCGGTTACGCTCACCATGCCGCCTCCGGAGGAGGCCTCCACCGTCTTCGCCGCCATTTCCTCCTGGAGTTTGGCCATCTTGTCCTGGATCTGGCGCGCCTGTTTCATCAGATTACCGATGCCACCTTTTAACATGAGAATCTCCCCGAGGTATTTCCTTCTTCACTCAAGCGAATGAATTTCCACCCGATTTTCGCACCCGCCCTTGGCGAATGTCGACTATCTTTCCGTTGAACAAGTCCACGATTTCTTGGATCACGGCCTCTTCGTTCTCATCCGGTTTCTGGCCGTGCGCATTGCTCGTCTTCCCAGCCCCTTGCCCGGTTTGCGAATGCGCTCCATTTTCCACGCCCGCGATCTCAACTCTGGCGCTCCAGGGGGAATGCGTTCTGAAAAACGCCTCGATTTCGGGCAGTACCTCCTCCGCCATGTGCAGGCCCTGCGCGTTTCGGTTCTCCTGAGCGAGTACCACGCGAATGGTACCTTCCGTTTCGAGATCGAGTTCAACGCCATGAAAAAGCGGGCGCCTCATCGGTCGCAGGGCTTCCACGGCTACTGTCCATATGCGCCGCGCCTCGACGGTGTTCCACTCCCTGACTTCTACTTGCGCGACAGGTGTTCCCCCTGAGGCAGCTTCCGTCGCAGGCGGCGCCGGATCGGGCACCGTGATTTCCCGAGTAGCCGGAGGCGGCGCGCCGCCGGCAGATCCCGTCCTCGGCGAGGGGACGCGAGGCGGATTCGGCGCCGCTTCCCCGCTTATGGATTCGAGCCTCTCCATCAACGCGCTCAGATCCGCTATCGGTTCAATCTGGCACATGCGCAGAATCGCGACTTCGAGCGTCATACGGGGATGATCCGACGTCCTGAGCTCGAACTCCGCTCCCTGCAAAATGGAATAGGCCTGATGCGCCTCGGCGAAACTCATCTTCGCGGCCACCTGCCTGCGCTCTTCGATCTCCGAAGCCGCCACGTCGAAGAGCGCCGCATCGTCGCCGGCGGACAGGAGTACCATGCAGTCGCGCAAGTACTCGAGCAGGTTCGCGGAGAAGAGCTTGAGATCGTGGCCTGCGTCGAAGAGGCCTTTCAGCTCGGTGAGCGCCTTGTTCCCGTCGCGCGCGATCACAGCCTCGACCAATGCCTTGTGGATGCTGCCCGAGGGAACACCGAGCACCTTTTGTACTTCTTCGCTCGATACCGGATCCTCGGCGGCGAAAGCCAGCACCTGATCGAGCAAAGATTGCGCATCGCGAATGCTTCCCTCTCCCATCCTCGCCAACAGCTTGACGGCCGCTTCGTCCATCTTCCTGTCCTGCGCCTCGACGATCTTCGAGAGATGCGCCGCGATGACTGATGTCGTGATCCTCCGGAACTCGAACACCTGGCAGCGGCTCAAAATGGTGTCGGGGACGTTCTTGATCTCTGTGGTGGCCAGAATGAAGACGACGTGAGGCGGGGGTTCCTCGAGCGTCTTCAAGAGAGCGTTGAAGGAGCTTTTGGAGAGCATGTGCACTTCATCGAAAATCACGGTCTTGTAACGGCCCCGCGCGGGCTGGTAGCGCAGCCCCTCGCGCAACTCGCGCACGTTGTCCACCCCCGTATAGGTGGCGGCGTCGATTTCCAGAATATCGGGGTGGCTTCCCCTGGTGATTTCCTCGCACGATGAGCACTCGTTGCACGGCTCGGATAGCGGCGCATCTCCCGATTCGCAGTTGAGCGCCTTGGCGAGAATGCGCGCGGTGGTCGTCTTGCCGACCCCCCGCGTTCCGCTGAACAGGTAAGCCGACGCGACGCGCCCCGAGGCCAGGGCGTTCGAGAGCGTTCGCCGGATATGCTCCTGGCCGATGAGTTCCTCGAAACGCTGCGGACGCCATTTTCTGGCGCTGCCGATGAAGGCCATCAAGAATCCGCCCTAAAGGATTTCCGCCGCCAAAGGGCCCCATACCCCATGAGCGACGCGCAGGTCCTGCGATGGAGTCGACCGGTCAGGCGCCCTCGTGGCGCCCGGGAGTGTCCACTTACCGCTGCTTCCTTCCGGACCTGACGGGGTTCGCGGGCTCCCGCCGCACGAGACCCAACCGGCCGAGTCCGTCGCAGGCTCTTGGGGAAATCCTACCCCGTCCCCCGGCCTTTGGAAAGCGGGGATGTCGGCATTTTCGTGACGGCGAACCGTATGACGGGTAACCCTCCATGTAACATGGTGTTAGAGTGATTTTCCGGCAGAAGCCGTCACCAGCGCCGGAATGACGGACGATGGGGGAATGGCATGAGCCTCGCCATTTCGCTCGCAATGGGGTTACAATGGATTATTAGAACCTGGTCGCAAATTCCCTCGGCGCAGGTCTTTTGTTCCACGCCGAATCGAGAAAGGCTACCGTACGCATGTCGTATTCCGGGATTGTCGAACTCGCGGAGGGAAAGGTTTACGCCCTCCACAATACGTTTGCGCTGGACGGGCGGATCAGCGCATACCCCATCAGCGCGCGCGGGCACAGCGTCTCGAACTGCTATCTGCTGAAAGGAGACGAGGGCGCGCTCCTGCTCGACACGGGCTACGCCGCCCACGAGGCCGAAGTCCTGATGCAACTCGAATCCATCCTCGATCCCGCCACGCCACTCGCGATGCTTCCGCTTCGCATCAACGAATTCATGTCGGTGGGCAACGCCATGGCGATCGCCAAACGCTTCAACGTGGTGGAGTGCCTCGCGCCCGTGCCGGAGATCAACGAGTGGCTCGAGTTCGAAGCGCTGGAGCCGGGCGGCTCGAATAACGGAAATCCCATCCTTCCCACCACGATACTGAAGCCGCTCCATCCCATCGAAATTGGCGATAGGTACATCGAGGTGATGAACGCGCCGATCCGTCTCATCAGCACACGGTGGATTTACGATGCGGCCACGCGCACCCTGTTCACCTCGGACATGTTCAGCCACCTTTGGGCGGAAAGGGAGGAAGGCCCCTGGCTGCTGGATGAAGACGGGGTGACGACGACTTCTTTCGTCCGCTCGTTCCTGCTGAACACGCGCTACTGGTGGCTCGAAGGAGCACGGACGGACTCCATCCGCAAAGGAATCGCCGACGTTTTCGAGCGCTACGAGATCGAGACCATCGCCCCGGGCTACGGCGCCATCCTGCGCGGGCGTCATCTGGTCGAGCGGCAATTCGCTGCGCTGGACGAGGTTCTGGCGGGTCTCGACCGGAGCGTCGTCAAGCCAGGGTACGTCGCGCTCGGTTTAGAGAGGTAAGAACGCGCATGAGCCATCCCCTGCCCCGAGAAGTCTCGCCCGGCGTCTTCTGGCTCGGCGACTGCCTCGTGCAGCACTCACAGGGCAAAATCTATCACTCCTACAATGCGGCTTTCCTCGTCATCGGCTCGGAAGCCTCCATGCTCGTTGAGACGGGGCATCCCAAGGATTTTCCCGTCATCGAGCGCCAGATGAAGGACATTCTCGCGCGTGGTGGAGGGCCGCTCAGGCACTTGTTCCTGACCCATCAGGAGACCCCCCATTCGGGCGGTCTGGGCCGCGTGCTCGACAGATACCCCGACCTCACCATCCACGGGGATATGTGCGACTACCACCTGGCT
>WTGD01000250.1 GCA_011523725.1 Nitrospinota bacterium | reverse complement strand
TTAGTATATAATTCCCCTGTCAAGGGGGGGTAGGGGGGGTTGCCTTTATGGGGTTTCCCTCTCAAGGGAGTTGCCTTTACCCTGTCAGGGGACTTTTTCATCAGCCCCACGTGCGCCCCCTGCCCTTATCAACCGGCTGCAAAAATTCCGTTTGCGCTACGAAGCCCGCCCCGATGAAGGCACGGCCTCACGTCCGCCCCGGTTGCCTCCCGCGCTTTCCTGACGATAGGATGCCCGCATCAAAAAAATCCGCGCGCCGCTCCATCCGGTCGGCGCAACCGATACGGAGACGAGACATGAAAGAAGGCATGAGGCCCGGAGACCGCCTGCCCTATTCCGCCATCATCGATCGCAAGCCCCTCAAACTGCCAGGCGGCGCGCGCCTGGTGCTCTGGCCGGTTCTGGCGCTGGAGGTGTGGGACATCGTGCGGCCGATGGCGCGCATGGTGATCCCCCCGCCCCAGGGGGTGCCGATGCTCCCCGATCATCCCAACTGGAGCTGGCAGGAATACGGCATGCGGGTCGGGGTGTGGCGCATCAAGCGGATGCTCGACGACCTGGGCGTGCGCCCGACGGTCACGCTGAACGCCCGCACCTGCCTGGAATATCCGCGCGTCTCGGAAGCATGCCTGGAGGCGGGCTGGGAGTTCAACGCCCACTCCTACGAGCAGATACCGATGCACAAGCTCGACGACGAACGCGAGACGATTGAGCGGTGCATGCGCATCATCACGGATTTCTGCGGCAAGAGGCCGCGCGGCTGGTTCGGCCCGGGGCTGACCCAGACCTACCAGACGCTGGATCTTCTGGCCGAGGCCGGGGTCGAATACATCGGCGACTGGGTGCTCGACGACCAGCCGGTGCACGTGAAGACGACGGCCGGAAAGTCGGTCGTGGCGCTGCCCTACAACTACGAGCTTCACGACATCGTGAGCATGGCGATCCAGTACCACGAGTCCCGGGTTTTCCGCGACCGGGCGCTCGACTACTTCGAGACCGTTTATGCCGAAAGCCACGAATCGACCAAGGTGATGTCGATCGCCATGCACCCTTACCTCTCGGGCTCGCCGCACCGCATCAAGTACGTGCGCGAGACCTTCGAGCACATCCTCTCCAAGCCGGGGGTGGTGTGCTGGGACGGCGAGCAGATACTCGACTGGTTCCTCAAGGAACGCCCGGCGCCGAAACCCCGGAAACGCCGCGCCAGGAGGAAAAGGGCCTGACCCCGTAGGGGTCGTTCGCGAACGACCCCTGCACAAATCGCGAGCAATCCCTGCCTTGTGGGAATCCACAAGGGCGGACAGACCCGTCCGCCCCTGCGGGGTTTGTCAAAAAATCTAATGCGGGAGGATTTGCGCTTGTGTAGGGACAGGCCCCCGTGCCTGTCCTGTATCGAGATAAATATGACCGCCGGGCGGCCACGGTCGAACTTTCCTCTTCGGGAAGTTCGACGCCCCTACCGGAAAACCAACCCCCCTGTATCCCCCCTTAACAGGGGGGTAAAAGCAAAGCCCCCCTGACAAGGGGGGTTGGGGGGTTGCTCCCTTGACGAAGACTTTTTCAACAACCCCATCAAGGGGGGATTTACAACATGGCGTTGCGAACGGATATGCGGCCCGTATCCTTTTGCGCCGGCATTGCGCCGCGAGGCCGCTCCGCCTCACTCCTGGCGCTGGTATTTGATGAACGGCGTGAGATTCGCCACCCGGTCATAGAGCACGCGGGCGGTCTCGTTGAAATCCTGCGTGAGCCAGTAGACCGAGGGCGCCCCCCGCTCGTCTGCCGCCGCATAGACCGCTTCGATCAGGGCGCGGCCCACGCCCGTGCCCCGAAAAGCGGGAGCGGTGTAGAGGTCCTGGAGATAGCACACGTCCTCGATTCGCCAGTTGTGCGGGTGAAAGATGTAATGAACCAGGCCCGCCGCCTGCCCGTCGATGAGCGCGATGAGTCCGTTCTGCTGCGGGCGGGCCGGGTCCAGAAGGCGGGCGAAGGTGGAGCAGTAGACCTCTTCGGTCACGCCGGACTCGTAGAACGCCAGATAGGCGGTCCACAGACGGCGCCAATCGGATTCGTCGGCGGCGGCCAGGGGGCGAATGGTCAGCGTCATGAAATCCTCTCGCGTAAGTTCGGGGTAGATTGCGGCAGGGAATTGTACGTTCGGGGTTCCGCCAGTCAAGTCGATTCTTGAAGGATCGTCCGCTCCGTTCGACACGACGCGGACGCGAGACGCCGCGCCGGGGCGTACTCGACAGAGCGAAGCGTTTCCGATGATGCGGAAGCGGCCGCCGTCGGCAAGGCGCATTTCCCCGCAATTGCCGTCATGGGACCCGAGGGGAACTCATGTAGAATGGCGAAGCGGCCAGGCGCGTTTGAATTCAAGGAATTTCCGGAAACCATCGAGGAGAAATGCGCGCAAATGCGCGCTCCCCGCACGTTTTTGACCACGCATTTTCCCGCATTTCCCAACCGCGCGGATTCGGGGGATTCCGGTATGATGGCGGAGCCGGGCGCTTCGCTCGAGGATATGGAATTTCCGAAAATATCGATAAATTCCGGTAAAATTCGATAAATTCACGGGGTTTTTCGATAAATTATCGAGGGGAAATGCGCGAAATTGCGGGGAATTTCGGGGCCCGAATGCGCGCAAATGCGGGCAGATGCGCGCGCGAAAACCGGCTCCGACGGCAGGTTTCCGCCGCCATACCCAAGCGCGGGGGAATTCTGCCACAGGCCGCACTCCACTCGATGACGGCAAATGCGGGGAGTTGCGGGGGTGAAATTCACCCGGGCGCGCTTTTCATATGGGCGCAAGGGCCTGATGGAACGGGGGCTTTCCGGGAGAGCGGGACTTCTCGTGAAACTTCAATGATAATTCGCAACTAATTGATATTCAATTCGTTATATCCATATTCGGAGCATTGATGGAACTTAGCAAGGCGTGCGCCGCGGCGCTCAGAGGGGTGGGGATTCCACGCCTGGCGCCGATTCGAACGACCGCCCCCGTCATGACGTCCGCCTCGATGCGGCGCCCGGCGCGCCTGTCCACGAGCATGGAGGTGGTCGCCTCGGGGTCGGCGTCTCGTAAGCGCTCGATGGTGCGCTCGGCGATGTCATCCGCCAGCACCGCGCCCTCCGCCCTCCCCACGGCCGCGCATTCGCGCACGAGTCCGCGGCAGAGTTCGGCGACGTCGGGCTCATGCAGCACACCTCTTCCCTTGTTCGTCAGCGCGGTGGCGGGGCCCGCGCCGACGTTGTTGCACAATTTCGCCCAGGAGGCGGTCGTGAAATCGGCAGTCGGCTTCACGGGCACGTCCGTTCCCTCATAAAGAGACGCGAGAAATCGCGCGCCCCGGCCATCTTCGGGAACGAGCTGGGCACCTCCCTGCTGCGCCACGTGGCCGGGAGCCAGCCTGTCCGCCGGACAATTCACCACGACCGGAACGACCTCCGCCCCCCCGGCGTAAGGCTCCACGCGTTCTCTGTGCTCCACGCCGTTCTGCAAAACGGCGATGATGGTATCCCCGCCAACGAGAGCCTCCAGCCAACCCGCGACATCCGGCACCTGGTGCCCCTTCACCGCCAGGAGAACGCAGTCGACCGGCCCTGCCTCCGAGGGAGAGGTGATACACTTGACCTTCGATTCGATGACGGAATCCGGCGTTTCCACCACGAGCTTCTCGATGGGTCTGCGCGCACACAGCGTAACGTCGTGCCTGCCCGAGCGGCATAGCCGGACCCCGAACACGCCACCGATGGCGCCGACCCCCAGCACGGCTACCTTGCTCATCAATCACACTCCAGAAATTCATACCAGAACACGATGGCTCCTGTGCGCCGCTACCGAAACCATAACGCGCACGACACCGGTCAGGGAATCCCAGCCCGAGCTATGTCCTATTTTGTCCAACTCACACAAAGCGGAGCTTAGGCGCGCCTCATTCCTCGCCCCCATCGCCGTAATCGCTTCATGCAGGGCCTGCGCTCCCTGGCCTTCGGCCGCGCACTCCAGGTGCGCGCGACTGATTTTATTCGTTCGGTATTCGGCCTGTTTCAAGACATCCCCGGACACTTTTTTCAAAATGTCCAAACAATCCATTGCGCGCAACGCAATCATCACCCCGCACCAAAAATCATCGCCGGATGGCGTGAGCCCCGGACCGAGGCCTACGAGCCGGCGGGCAGCCGCGGGAATTTCATGATTCCCCTCTCCGTTGAGCGAATACGAGAGCCAATGACGGAAGTCCGAGATTCCCCCCCATGAGATTTTGTGAAATGCGTCCCCATTCGAAATTTCCTCGCCGCCCACAACCTGCGCAATGAGCGGGGCCAAACCCTCCCGAGGCCCCGTCTCGACTATCCATTGAACGAGAAACGGGAGATTATGCAGGAAAAAATCCAAATTCCACCCAACCGGAAACGGCTCAGGCTCCCATATCTTAGGACGGGATATATCGATTTTCATCCGGGGGCCGAGTTGCATCCAACCATCCCGGATTTTGGTGGGGCTTCCCGATTCCATATATTGCGTAAAATCCACATCGCCTGAGAATTCGCAAAGCGCATTCAAGGGTCCCGGTCCGATACCCCCCTCCCCGATGCACGCGAGCCGACCAGATGCATTTTCCACATACAAACTCCTGCGGAACACACCGATGATTTTTGCTTCACCCGGTGCGTCAAGGAACTCCTTGGCGAATGCGCCCACAAGATCGACTTTGGAGACAACCTGCATATATCAGACCCGCATCATGAATTGACTATTTCCAACGGCAAAGAAAATCCCTCACCCGTAAAAGAGTGAGGGGATTTTTACATGCGTAACGCTTATCCGCAGCCAGGACCCCTGACCTCATTCGCCGCAACACCAGACGGAACAAGCGTCTCGGCAAAATTCGGATCCATTTCTTGCTTTTCAATCAGTTCAGCTATTTGCGAGAGCAGCATCTTACGTTTCATCAACCCCAAGCGATATATGCCGACCGGGTTGATGAGTTTCATATAATAATGGTTTCCGGCGTCATATTCCGTGGAGCAGGCAGAGGGTTTTTGGGCGATGGAAAGCGGTCCACCAAAAACCTCGGCGAATCGGGCCAGTACTTCCTCATCATGTAAATCCGCTGGAATTTCGGGAAATCTGGCTAAGAGCTCCTGCACGTCCATTGTACGACTCCTTCATGGGGTGGCTGGTCCCAAACTGAACAACTCACAAAAGTTTACCACACGCTCCTCAGTTTGGCTGTCCGCTTCTTTTCTCCTCTCACGCCAAAACGAGTGAATTCCCAGAAAAAGCGTAATGATTACATATCTTGGATGAACCGCGCCGCATAACTTCTGATATTTTTCCCGTTCAGAACATGAAACCGACGTATGCGGGCGATGGTCTCTCCGGAAAAACGGCCAATGGGAATGTGAATCAAATGCTTGTTATGCAGCCGCGCAATCCGCCGCCAGCGGGAATTGGGTGGCAGGGGACTCACCAGAGCGATGAATCGCTCTCTCGAATGAAAACACGCCCCTGCAATCAATCGCTCCTCCAGTGTCTGCGTGTAGTGAAAACGCGGATCTCGCCAGACATCCTCGATATAGCGGGGAGGAAAAACGAAGAAAGCACCGCCATATCGCGATTCCGCGATGCCGGGACCCACCAGATTATCCCCGAACGGGGTCGCATACATGCAGAGCGTCGATTCCTGATCATGTTCGGCGTACCACATCGTACGCCATGAATACTTCTCAGGGTCGGCAGGCGTATCGAACAAAAAGACGACGACCTCCAGATTTCCCCGCGCGGGAGGGATCTCTTTTACATAGAGGTCGCCCGTATGCCAGTTGCGGAGCGTTTCCCTGATGTCGAGTCCGTCTTTTATCGACGTCGTGAATTTTTCGGTGCGAGCCAGGTCTTCTCCCAATAGCGCCTTGGCCTGTTCACGCACGTGGGTATGAAAGCTCTCTATGGCGTCATCTTCCGGCGGCCAGGAACACATGCCGAAGGGGTTCCACCTCTGGGCCCATTCCTGCCTTTCAAACGGCGTGGGCTTCGGCTTGAGGGAAATCCTCTTCCAAACGACGGCAGAACCGCCTAGGCGGCTCTTGAGCGTCCCGACGTCTCCATCCGGGAATACGGCACGATCCACGCCTACGTGGACAAAATCATCTTCATCGAATTCTGGGGCTTCACGCTGATAGGGGTATTCTCGCGCAACTTCCAATATCGCCAAGGCGAAAGCATCGCCCGCGATCTGTTTTGCGGCGAGGACGAGCGTGAATAAATCCGGCGTCAGCCTCCTCCCCTGGAGCGTTAAATTCCGGACATACTGCAAGAATATCTGAAGTCTTTGAGGCGTCACCCAGTTTTGCACCGGCCGATGTTCTTTCAACCACGACGCTCTCGCCTCCAAGAGGAGTTCCTTGACGCCGTCGATAGAAAGGTTGGAGTCCCCCATGAATTCTTCGCGTTTTTTCTCGTACAGATACGTCAAATAGGGGAACTCCCCCAGGAGGAAGGCCAGGGTATCTTCCAATACCCCATGCCTTCGGGGCGGGCTGAGAGATGCGCCCGAGTGGAGCTCGAATAATTTTTTATCACCCGATGGCCCTTCCCGGCAGGCCGAGCGAATCCAGGGCCAATCCATCGCGGAACATACGAAGGCGATGCGCTTGTATCGCGCTTCGAGTTCCAGTAACGCGTCAGCCATCCAGCGGATTCTCGCAGCGCGCTGCGACGAAGCGGAGGGCTTGGGAGCCGCCGTTAAAAGAGAAGCGGCGAAAGCTTCCATCGGTACTTTTTTCAGGGCATACGGATCCGGCAGCGTGTGAAAGTCCTGCTGAAAACGCTCTACTTCCAAATCGATGAATACTCTGGGGATACGCTCTCCCATAGCCACTCGGAGAGCGGAAATCACGGGTTGGCAAGGGTCGATGGGCACATAGTTATAAGAAGACAAATTGGTTTCATCCGCCGAAGGCTCATCTTCAGCGTCCAATCCATCTTCCGGCCGCTTCTCCTGCTCCCACGTTTCATCAAACAGCGCTTCTTCATCCCTGAGATACGATGGATCATCTTCATTCACCGACACCATGGAAACAAATGGGAGACCATCCACACCGGCTTCCACCTCATCTTGAAAAGACGGCGGTAATGGAATCGCGACGCAGTCGGGTTCTAGTTTCAAAATCCTGTCGCGCACTTCGACGGCGAAGTCTCCCGATCCGTGGATGACGGGCAATACACTGATTCGATCGGTGATGTTCAGGAAATCATTTGCGCCCATGAATCAATCGTCTCGATCAGGGTGCAAGGGGCTGTCGCCACCAAAGAAAATATCGCCGAAATCAAGTGGCGGGGGTTCGTCGCCGAGGGCTTGCCGTCTTCTTTGCGCAAGGCTTTTCAGGTCCAATGCGTCATCTCCCAAAACCTTGGCGAGCGCTTCTCGCCACGCTTCGTCTCGAGAGAGTGGATGCTCCGGGTCCTGCGCAAGACGTTTGAGCGCGTATTGCAGAATGTGGATCCCGTCCCGTGGAGAATACTCCAGGTCCAGTTCATGGGCTTCCTGCAAAAACTCCACCGTCAAGGCCAACATCTCATTCGGAGCGAACGGCAAGTGGTACTTCAGGATGGCCAGTTCATCTTTTTTGTTCGGGAATTCAAGCCCCAGAGTGGGCTGAAGTCTCGATAAAATATAATCGGGCACCTCGTATGTCGAGGCGTCTTCGTTCATCGTTACGCAACAGCGGAAATCCGGATGCGCATTTATTGTGACGCCGGCCACGATGGACTCCACATAACGGCGATGGTCGAGCAACGGAGCCAGCGAAGCCCAACTCTTC
>WTGD01000146.1 GCA_011523725.1 Nitrospinota bacterium | reverse complement strand
GGAGGACGAGCGGGGTGTTTTTTCAACAACCCCAAGCATTCGGGTTTACTGAAAACGCGTACGAATGTATTTACACCCTTCCGAATTTTTTGGAAATGAAAAGGGACTTTCATGGCTACGGAACAGGAACTGGCAAGCGCGGCGAACAGACGCCCTATAGGCAATGAGAAAATCGCCCCGCGCCGCTGGGAGGGTTTCCAGGGCGCAAGCCTCTCGGGCCCCGGAACCTCTCTCCAGCCTGTCGATGCGGAGCGCGACACCGCCGACATTTTCAAGGCGGCGACCGAGGGCGAAGAGCCCGAGCGGATATTCGATTACATGAACGTGGGGCCCTTCTCGAACGAGGAGGAGGTGCGCGCCCTCCTGGTCAAGCGGCAAGCCTCCAAGGATCCCGTGTTCGTCGTCTACCGCGACAACGCCACGGGCCACCTCGGCGGGATGGGCAGTTTCATGGAGATCAGACCCGCCGTCGGGGTCACCGAAATCGGCCACATCTGGTTCGGGCGCGACTGGCAGCGCGGCGCCCGGGCCACCGAGGCGCTCTCGCTCAAGATGAACCACGCCCTGGAAACCCTGGGCTACCGCCGCTTGGAGTGGAAATGCGACGCCTTGAACGCCGCCTCTCGCTCCGCGGCCCTGCGCCTGGGCTTCCGCTACGAGGGAATTTTCCTGAACCACATGATCGTCAAGGGACGCAGCCGGGACACCGCCTGGTTCTCCCTCACCCAGGAGGAATGGCCCGCCGTCCGCGAGGCGCACGATCGCTGGTTGTCGCCCGCGAATTTCGACGACGCCGGCCGCCAGAAATGCTCGCTAAGCGACCTCACACGCGCGCTATGGTGAAAACGCCCGCTTCCCAATCGGATCACTTGTCTTGCGGGGGAGGAAATCGGGACACCCCGTTTTCCCTGAAGCGCTCGCTCAGACCCAGGAACGACCCGGTCAGCACGCCCTCGCTGCCGTCGCTCTCCTCGAAATAAACGCTGCTGAAGCCCATCACCAGCCGGGGATTCCCGTCCGTGTCCTGGCGGCTGGAAAGGGCCCCGCCCCAGTACCCTTCCCACAGCGTGATGTTCCGCTCCGGGTGTTTCAGCGTCACCCTGTCGCGATCGAACATGCCGTCTTCCCTGATAATCGCGGTGGCGAGATGGAGTTCGTAGTCCTTGGCGATACCCTGCAAGTCGCTTACTTCCTGGCCGAGGAAAACGCCGAAATGCGCGCGCTGCGTGGCGAGATCGCCCACGCACCCGATGCAGCCCTTCAGGGTGCCGTCCGCGAAGTCCGCGGTGAGGGTGACCGTCCCCTGGTACTCCTCGAGCACGAAGTCGCCCTCATTCTCTCCCCAGCCGCTCCCGGCCTCGTACGCGTAGAGCCCTCCGGCCGGGCCCGCATAACTGGCCGTTCCGTCGACCGGAAGCTGCGGCGTGATGCCATGGTCGAGTTCCGGACCGTCGATAATCGCGAACGGCATAAAATCCTCGAACGAAACCGGCGGCTTCTGGTCGGGGAAGAGCGCCCACCAGCCGGCCATCAGGTAGTCCGCCGGGTCGTCCGGGTTCCAACTCACCAGGGCGTGGGCGACCGATGTCGCGTCATCCGTGATCTTGAGAAACGTCCAGGCCCGCGCCTGGTGGCCGGGCACGGGCGTCACCCCGGGCTGCACGCCGATGACATCGTCTGTCGTGTTGACGGAAGCCGTGGTTCCGTCGCTATACCTCACGAAAACCCGCAGGTTCTCGCCGTCGAACTCGGTATTCTTCTGTAACTTTATCGGCACTCCGCCGGGCGAGCCGCCGCCACCGCCGCCATAACAGGCGGTAAGCGCCAACATCATTACGAGCAGCATAGGTATGGATTTCATGTCGGGTCCCCTCGCTATGACCACAAAGTCCTCGTGGCGTTCGATCACCTTCCTTGTCCGAGCCGGAATGGTCGATGTGAAACGACATCGAACACACGCAGGAATGAGTTGGTGTTTTTCTAATCGAGCTTTTGAGTCCTCGAAGCCAATTCGTACATTTCTCTCACCATTGAAATGGAGAGTCAAGCAAAACTGATCAGATGGAAAACAGGGGTGGAAAAATCAGGGCCGGCTGTAGGTGAAAGCGGAAGGCCCGAGAGATAAAGCGCTTCAGGAAGATGCGCGATGGCGTTATCCGGAGAATATATTCTCGAATCAGATACGGGCGGGTTTACGGTTTTGAGTGGTGCCCATCATGTCGAATGCGGCGGCTCGGAGGCGCACCTGAAGCCGAGGTAGCCGTGGCCCGTCGCCTGCCTTCCGGGCATCACGACTTCACGGCTCGTCGTCGTCATGCCCTCGGGCAGGCTCGCCGAATTGCCGCCCCGCACCACGCGCGCATCCACCGCGCTCAGGCTCTCGCGCCCGTCTTTGGGCTTGTAGGGATAGGGCATCGCCAGCGAGGCCGTCCACTCCCACACCTGCCCCGCCATGTCGTTCACCCCGTATGGGCTCGCGCCCCTGGGATAGCTGCCCACGACCGCCGTCTGGCCCCGGAAATCTCCAAGTAGCAGGTATTCTCCCGACGGTTTCCGGTTGCCCCACGGGTAGAGGCGGCCATCCGCTTCGCGCGCCGCCTTGTCCCATTGCGCCTCGGTGGGCAGCTTCTTCCTCTTCCAGCGGCAGTAGGCCAGCGCTCCGCCCCAGGCCATCTCGCTCGCCGGGAATTTATCGAAACCCATCTCGACGACCCAGGCGTCGCCTTTGGGGACGATCTTGGAGTCGGGGTCGTCGGTATCCAGATACATCTCCCCCTGGGGGCCCGCCGGGCCTTTCGCCTGGATGAAGGGCAGGTAATCCGCCCAGGTCACCAGGTTTTGGTCGATGTAATATGCAGGAAGAAACACGCGGTGCGCGGGCTTTTCTTCATCGGGGCCGTCATTGCGCCCCATCGTGAACGGCCCCGCCGGGATGAGGATCATCCCTGCGTATCTGCCCTTGCCCATTTTCGGGGAGGCGGCGCGGGCCATTTCCGCAAAAGCCGCCGTAAGCAGGACGAAAACGAGCATCCAAACCCAGGCTGTTTTTGCCATCATGCGCGTAGTCCTCGAACCGTGGATTTTCGAGGATTATAGCGGAAAGCGGGTGGAAAAGCTGTATGGCGGAGGTGGATGTTCCCTTGGCGTAGCAAAATCCCTTCAATGAATTCCGTCATACCGGCGGAAGAACCCGTGATTGTTGTAGGGACAGGTCGCGACCTGTCCCTACGGGGTCGGTGGCCAGAATCACGGACCAACACCTCGTCCGCCCCGGTCGTAGGAACAGGCCCCCGTGCCTGTCCGGGATCTCCTGGGCGGACACATCGTTCCGCTCCTGCACGAAGAATCGTGTTTCTCTAGTGGCCATTCTGTTGAACGGCCCCTACCCTCCCGGCAGCAGCGCCATTTCCTCGGCTGGGAAATGTCATCCTGCGGCGGTGAAATACGGCCAGCCGCCTGCAACATGCGGGGACTGTCCCCGTTTATCTTTTCCGTCCCTCCCCTGCTTGTTGGAAAAACATCTGTTCGCAATCGATCAGTTGCCATTGCGGGGAGGGGATCGAGAAATTCCGTTCTCCCTGAACCGTTCGCTCAAACCCAGGAACGTCCCGACAAACTCACCCACGCTGCCGTCGCTCTCCTCGAAATAAACGCTGCTGAAGCCCGCCACCAGCCGGGGGTTCCCGTCCGTATCCTGACGTCTGGACAGGGTTCCAGCCCAGTGACCTTCCGCCAGAGTGACGCTCCGCTCCGGGTGTTTCAAAATCACCCTTCTGCGTTCGAACGTCCCGTCTTCCCTGATAATCGCCGTGGCGAGGTGTAGCTCGTAGTCCCTGGCGATGCCCTGTACGTCGCGCAAATCCTCACCGAGGAATACGCCGAAATGCGCGCGCTGCGTAACGAGGTCGCCTACGCATCCGATGCAGCCTTTCAGGGTGCCGTCCGCGAAATCCGCGGTGAGAGTGATCGTTCCCTGATACTCTTCAACCACGTATTCGCCTTCGTTCTCTCCCCAGTCGCTCCCGGCCTCGTATGTGTAGAGCCCCCCGGCCGGTCCCGCGTATGTGGCTGTCCCCTCGAGCGGCAGTTGCGGTTCAACTCGATGATCGAGGTTCGAACCGTCCATAATCGAGTACTGCTCCGAACCCCTGAACGAAAGCTCCCCCGGTTTCTGGCCGGGGAACTGCGTCCACCAGCCGGCCACGAGGTAGTCCGCCGGATCGTCCGGGTCCCAACTGATCAAGGCGTGGGCTACCGATGTAGCGTCATCCGTGATTTTGAGAAACGTCCAGGCCCGCGCCTGATGACCGGGAATGGGCGTTGCCCCGGGCTGCACCTCGATAACATCGTCTGCCGTGTTGACCGAAGCCACGGTTCCGTCTTCCAGAGTCAAGAAAACCCTTAAGCTTTCGCCGTCGAACTCGCTATTCCTCTCGAACTGAATTCGACCTTCGGCCGGCGGGCCGCCACCTCCGCCATAGCAGGCGGTAAGCGCCAGCATCATTAAGAGCAGCATTGGAGCATATCTCACCTCATTTCCCCCCTCATCTGAACCATAAATCCTCGCAGCGTGTCGCAATTGAAGTTGAAGTATTCCTCATATCTTTCCAGGCCGGCTTCCTCGCGAAGACGCGGGCGCATTCGCTCGTGGCCCGCGCTTCTGCGGCGATGCAAAGCAGAACGAGCAGCGCAAGGACGATAGATGCCTGTTCATACTCGGTTCGTCTGTTCCTCAATTCTGAAATCGGAGTAAAACAGAACTTTACTGGCGTGCGCGTTGACAAAAGCAAGATTTGTTTCCCATCACCCTCGATTGATGGGAAATCGTCCCTGTGAGTCCAGGAAACGAAGCGTCCGAATTGCCTTATGATAAGACTTTTCGTATCTGGCCGCTATCTTTTTTTCGGAGCGGCGGCGCGGACCATTTCCGCATAAGCCGCCACGATGATGAAAACGAGCATCCAGATTCCGGCTGTTTTTCCATCATGCGCGCAATCTCCTCGAATGTGGACGCTTCAATCCCTACCCATCCTGTGGCGGCCAGATGCGGCTTGCCGCCAGCGGAGAGCCGGGGGGATGCACGAGATACCCGTGCACGCGCTTCGTCCCCTCGGTCTCCTCGAGCGCGATGTAGTTTGCCTCCCGCGCCTCCAAAGATGTGTACTCATACATCACGGAATGCTTGGGCGAAGCCGTGGCCACCAGGTACTTTCTCGCGCCGATGCAGCCGGGCGTGTCCGCGACACGCGCCATGCGCTCCTGGGCGTACCAGGCCTGGAGGTCCTCGTCATTGCCCTGCGCATCGTAGCGGCCCATCTGGATGGCGGGCGCCATGACGTCGGGGGCTTCCCGCTTGTCCGCGTCCGGGCCTTCCACCCGCCACTCCTCGCAAAGGATGAGCCCCTTGGGCTGAATACGCATCCCCACCATATGCTGAGTCTCTGCATTCTGGCGCTCTTTCAGCTGCGCGGGGCTGGGATCGTAGAAAACGCGGGTGGTCTCCCCGCCGAAGAGCGCGATGAACCCCGCGCCCGAGGCGAGTTCGGGATCGTCCGTGCGGTTCAGGCGCGCCGCTATTTCCTCGAAGCGTTTCCCCGGGTGTTTCACCTCATAGTGCGCCGCCCAGACGTATCCCGGACGAGCGAGCTTCTCGGGAATGTGCACGCCGTGGAACCACTCCATGTACTCATTCCGCCCTTCCTCGGGCAGATCGTAGATGATCGCCCATACCGCCCTGTCCATGTTCCGCCTCCGTGTCGAAGAATGCTTTATTGATAAAAAGAAAGTGGAGATCGCTGGTATCGTCTCACCTAAACACCCGACGCCTCTGACTTTCGAGTCACGGCCTTCAGGTCTTGTTGGGTAAAGAGGGGTTTGCAGACCTTGTCGATGTGCGCCTTGAGCGGCGGATAGGTCGTCAGCTCATAACCTTTCACGTCCACGCTGAACGGCAAATTGCTCTCCTGGAACATGGTCCAGAGCCGATCGATCTGCTTTTCCCTGATGCCGCCTCTCAATACCAGGTCGACGTCCGAATTCGGGCGGTAGTCGCCCGTAGCCCGTGAACCGAACAGTTCGGCCGAGACGATCTCATCGGCATAGATCGCCAGAATCTCTTTCAAAACCGTGAGTTGGCGGTCCGAGAGCCCGTGATTCATGACTGCCTCCCGCTTTTTTCAAGAAATGTTGTATGCAAAGCGTCGAATGCGCGAAGGTAGTGATTCCGGATTGCTTCGATGACGGCCTCGAAAGTTTTCAGATCGTAGTTGTGCGACATTTTATTACGCGCATCCAGCACGTCCATCCACGTCTGGCCATCCGCCAGCAAATTCGCCTCGAAGGCCTTGCGCATGACGGCTCTGGGAGTCACTTGCTCAAAGACGAAGTTTTCACTCTCCAGATAGTCCTTCATGAGGTTCCAGGCAAGCTCGGTAGTGTATTCGAACCGCTGAATGATCCCTTCCTTTTCAAGCTGGCTTGGTTCTCTTTGGTCCATCATTTCGATGGCCTCGCGCAGCAGGGAAAAAGCGAGCTTGTAGTTGTCGAATCGGTATCGCCAGCGCGGAGTATCGTCGCTCACCGGGCTTCCCTCGCTTTACAGCGCTTGCAGGGCTTTAGAGACATCTGAAGTTTGTGTCTACAACGAAACAACATGCTTCACGGAATGATGCGCGTCAAGTATATTGATTTTCCAAATTCCATGAACGCGTAATGCGGGGTTTCCTTCCAATGCTCATTGTGAGGGAGCCTGCGCATCGATAACCTGGAGTCCGCATCCATGATCTATGAAGTTCGCGCCTACACGTTCCCCTCGGGTTTCGCCCCCGAAGGCGTGGAGGATTTCGGCAAAATAATTGAAAAACGAACCGCCATATCTCCGTGCATCGGGTTTTTCATCTCCGCCATCGGTGGGCTGAACCGGATTCTCCACATCTGGGAATACGAGAATTCCGCCCACCGGGAGACGGCGCGCGCCGAAGCCCTCGCCCAGCCGTGGTGGCCGCCCCTCCAGGTGGACAAGATTCTCTACCAGCAGACGCGCATCATGCGGGCGGCGCCGTTTTGCCCCAAGCCAAAAACGGGAGAGATGGGTGGGGTCTACGAAATCAGGAGCGACGTTATAGTCACGGGCAAGATGCGCGCCATCAGCGCGGCGTGGGAGAAGAACCTGCCCGAAAGGGAGCGTCTCTCCCCGCTTGCGGCGGCGTTCGCCAACCCGGCGGGAGAGTTCGAGTCCGGCATCCTGAACGAGTTTTTGCACATCTGGCCCTACCGGGACCTGAATCACTGGGCCGAAGTGCAAAGGGGGGTGGAAAATCTCCCGAACTGGGAGAGCGGCTACAAGTCCTATCTTCGGAGCGAGACTTCCGAGATCTGGTATCCTGTGGCGTATTCGCCCATGAAATAGCGGGGGCCGCGCGCGCGACCCCCGCCAGGTAATGGATATTGGAGCGGGAAACGGGATTTGAACCCGCGACCCCAACGTTGGCAACGTTGTGCTCTACCACTGAGCTATTCCCGCATACAGCCGAAAAAGTTTACCCGACTGGCATCGAGAGTCAAGAGGCGGCAGGCGCCGCGTTCAACTTCCTCAGGTATCCACATCCAGTTTATCCGCAAGCCAATCCGCCGCGAGGGGCCGCCACAGGAAAGGAATGTTGTTGCACACGTGGACGCCTTCGGCGTAGACGACGAGTTCGCACGCATCGCCCGCCTCCGCCGCTATCTTGTGGGCCTGTTCAACGGGGCACAGCCTGTCTTTCGCGCCGTGAATGATCAGCAAGGGCCTGTCCAGCCCCCTCAGACACCCGCGCATCGAAATTTCCTGCGATTTGAGCGCGCCTTGTGCTTCGTTTTCCGTCTGGAAGGAGACGCAAACCCCCTGGCGGGTCAGCGCGGGCAAGCCCTCCCATATC
>WTGD01000083.1 GCA_011523725.1 Nitrospinota bacterium | reverse complement strand
CGCCAAGGCAATGGCCCCCGCCGGGCAGAGGGGGCTTTGCTTTTTCTCGCCGCCCGGTCATGGGCCGTTTGATGGGGGTTGGTTTTTTTTGCCCCCCTGTCAAGGGGGGGTAGGGGGGGTTGCCTTTACCTCTCAGGGACTTTTTCATCGGGCATTCCCCTCGGGATGCCCGACCCCTCAAGGGGGGAGTGAAATCAAAAGCGTGCGCGCAACTCATAATTGCTTCCCGAGGGTTTTGGCGATGAGCGGGCTAGTAAAAGATGAGCCCGCCCGTCACGTTGATGTCCTGGGCGGTCATGTGGGCGGCCTCCTCGGAAGCCAGGAAAACGCACAAGGCGGCGTGATCCTCCGCGTCGACGAGCGTCTTCAGCGCCGCCGGCGCGGTGAAGGTCGCCTTCGCCTCCTCGAAGGTGGTGCCGAAACTCTGCGCCATGTTCTCGATGACGTTGTCGATCCTGGGACCCGAGGTGGCCCCCGGGCATACCGCGTTCACCGTTACGCCGTATTCGCCGAGTTCGAACGCGAGGGTGCGCGTCAAGCCGATGACCGCCATCTTCGAAGCCGTGTACGGCGTGCGGTTCGGCAGGGGCCGCTTGCCGCTCATCGAACTGATGTTGAGGATGCGCCCGTATCTGTTCTTCTTCATCGTGGGGATGACGTGCTTCGTCATGAGGAACGTGCCCGTGACGTTCACGTCGAAGCACTCCTCCCAATCCTCGCGCGTCACGTCCTCACACGCCCTGGTGGGACCCGCGACGCCGGAGTTGTTCACGAGGATGTCGATGGTGCCGAACCCGGCGAGCGTCTTCTCGACGAGGGCCTTTATCGCCGCTTCGTCCGTGAGGTCCGTAGGGACGACGAGAGAGACGCCGTCCGGCATCTCGGCGGCAGTGGCTTCGAGGTTCGCGACCGAGCGCGCCGCGAGCACGACTTTCGCCCCCTCTCTCGCGAACGTGAGCGCGATGACTTTTCCGATTCCCTGCCCCGCCCCGGTGACGATGGCGACTTTGTCCTTCAAACGCATGGTATGGCTTCTCCCGATGTTACGAATCGATAAAATTTATTCCGCAGCGGGCAGTTCCGCTCCGGGGAACCAGTAGCCGAGTTCGAAGGCGGCGGTGTCGGGCGCGTCGGAGCCGTGCGTGGAGTTGCGCTCGATGCTCTCGCCGAATTCCGCGCGAATCGTGCCCGGATCGGCCTCCGCGGGGTTCGTCGCGCCCATCACGTCGCGCCAGCGCCTGATGGCGTCCTCGCGTTCCAAGGCGAGAACCACGGTGCGGCCCGAGGACATGAAGGTCGTCAGATCCCCGAAGAAAGGGCGCTCCCTGTGAACGGCGTAAAAACCCTCCGCCTGCGCTTTCGACATGTGGACGAGCTTCATGCCCAGAACCTCGAAACCCTCCTCCTCGATGCGCGTGAGAATCCTGCCGCTGATGCCGCGCGCCGTGGCGTCAGGCTTAATCATCGCGAACGTGCGTTCCATGTGTCCTTTCCCTTTCTGTGTATAGCGTTATACCTTGCCCAGCGCCTTCGCCATGGTGAGGCCCATCTCCGCCGGGCTTTCTGTAACGTGAATGCCGCATTCGGACATGACGCGCATCTTCTCAGCCGCTGTGCCTTCGCCGCCCGAGATGATCGCGCCCGCGTGGCCCATCCGCCGGCCCGGAGGCGCCGTCTGGCCCGCGATGAAGCCCACGAGCGGTTTCGTGACGTTCTCCTTCGCCCAGCGCGCCGCGTCCTGCTCGGCGGTCCCGCCGATCTCACCGATCATGATAATGGCTTCGGTCTGCGGATCGTTCTCGAACATGCGCAGGAGTTCGATATACATCGTGCCGATGATGGGGTCGCCGCCGATACCCACGCAGGTGCTTTGCCCCAGACCCTGCTCGGTGAGCTGGGCGACGACCTCGTAGGTGAGTGTGCCGCTCTTCGAGATGACGCCGATGGTGCCGTTCTTGTGGATGTGGCCCGGCATGATGCCCATTTTGCAGCCGCCGGGCGTAATGACGCCCGGGCAGTTGGGGCCGATGAGCACGGCGCCGCTCTCTTCCATGTGGCGCTTCACGTACACCATGTCGCGCACCGGAATGCCCTCGGTGATGCAGACCACGAGCGGGAGACCGGCGTCCACTGCTTCCACGATGGCGTCCGCCGCGAAGGGGGGCGGCACGAAGATGAGCGAGGCGTTCGCGCCCGTCTCGCGCACCGCATCGGCCACCGTGTTGAACACGGGCACGCCGTCCGCCTCCTGCCCGCCCTTGCCGGGCGTCACGCCGGCCACCACTGCGCCGCCGCCGTCCGCGAATTCGCGGCTGTATCTTTGACACTGCCCGGCATGAAAGCCTCCCTCGCGACCGGTGATGCCCTGCACGAGGATGCGCGTTTCCTTGTCAACCAGAATACTCAAAACCAGACCCCCTATCGGTTCAGGGCCGCCACCACCTTCTCGGCGGAATCGGCCATGCCATTGCCCACGGTGAAATCGAGACCCGAGCCTTCGAGTATCTCGCGGCCCTTCTCCACGTTCGTCCCCTCCATGCGGATGATGATGGGCACGTCCACGTTCACGGTCTTGACCGCCTCCACGACGCCCTCCGCCAGAATGTCGCAGCGCAGGATGCCGCCGAAGATGTTGATGAAAACGGCCTTCACGTCCGGGTCGTCC
Organism: Nitrospinota bacterium; assembly: GCA_011523725.1. Classification (GTDB taxonomy): domain Bacteria; phylum UBA8248; class UBA8248; order UBA8248; family UBA8248; genus Bin107. Next base: position 5,307 of record WTGD01000083.1, on the reverse strand, counting down.
ATGAGGATGCGGAAGGCGTTCTCCACCATCTCCTTGCTCGCGCCGCCGCCCACGTCGAGGAAGTTCGCGGGCGCGGCGCCCGCGAGCTTGATGATGTCCATCGTCGCCATGGCGAGGCCCGCGCCGTTCACCATGCAGGCGACCGAGCCGTCGAGCTTGATGTAGTTCAAGTTGAACTTCGAGGCCTCGACTTCGAGCGGGTCTTCCTCGTCCTCATCGCGCATCGCGGCCACTTCCTCGTGGCGGTAGAGCGCGTTGTCGTCGAAGTTCACCTTGGCGTCGAGCGCCAGGATGCGGCCGTCCTTCGTCTGCACCAGGGGGTTGATCTCGACCAGCGAGGCGTCCATCTCGTCGTAGAACTTGTATAGATTCGTGACGAATTTTACGCCCTCGCGCACGAGGTCGGCGGGCAAATCCAGCCCGAATGCGACGCGGCGCGCAGTGGAAGGCCAGACGGCCAGCGCCGGGTCGACCGGAATCTTCAGGAGCTTTTCGGGCGTTTTCTCGGCCACCTCCTCGATGTCCATGCCGCCCTCGGTGCTCGCCATGATGGTGGGGCGGCCCGTGGCGCGGTCGAGCACGACGCCGAGATAGAGCTCGCGCTCGATGTCGCTCGCCTCCTCCACCCATACCTTCTTGACGAGGCGGCCCTCCGGCCCGGTCTGGTGCGTCACCAGCGTCATGCCGAGAATCTGGGAAGCCGCCTCTTTCGCCTCCGCAGGCGTCGCCGCCAGCTTGACGCCGCCTCCCTTGCCGCGTCCGCCTGCGTGGATTTGCGCCTTGACGACCACCGTCCCGCCCAGTTCCCGGGCGATGCGCTCGGCCTCGTCCGCCGTCTCGGCGACGCCGCCCTTGGGGACGGCCACGCCGTATTTCGCGAGCAATTCCTTGCCCTGATACTCGTGGATGTTCATCCAACCCCTCCAGAATCAATACGATGAATACACTTAAGCGCTGAACTTCCGAATCCGCAGGGACAGGTCGCGACCTGTCCCTACAGTCTTTAATCCTCCCTTGCAGAGCGCCGGCCAACCACTTCCCCCTTGAGGGGGGGTGTTGAAAAAGCCTGCAATGCCGGTATGACGGCGACGGGACACCGCCTTGCCGAAGGGTGTGTATGTCAGACATATATGTCTGACATATCATGCGACCCGGATTTTCATGCCTCCCGCGAACGGGCCGCATGATATGCGGCCCCTACAAAAGGCAACCCCGTATGCGTTTCCCTGCGGAACCCTCGGCTCGTCCAGCCATCGCGTATGTCGTAGGGACAGGCCTCTGTGCCTGTCCGAAACCCTGACAAAGGACAACCACGGAGGGTTGTCCCTACGGGACCGTTGAAAACCCCCTCAAGTGGGAAGCGATTACATTATTCCCCAAAGATCACACCATCAACACCAAGACCGAAATTCACTTCGCAAACGCCTTGTAGCCTTCGGCGAAAATATCACGCCCCCGGCTGTCCACTGCGACCACGACAGGAAACTTCTCGACCACGAGCCTGCGAATCGCCTCGGTCCCCAAATCCTCATAGGCGATCAGTTCGACCTCCTTGATTCGCTTGGCCAGCAGGGCGGCCGTTCCGCCGATGGCGGCGAAGTAGACGGCGCGGTGTCTGGCGATGGCCTCCACCACCGCCGGGCTTCGGCCCCCCTTGCCAATCATTCCGGTGAGGCCGAGTTCCAGCATCCGGGGCGTGTAGGCGTCCATGCGGCCGCTCGTCGTGGGTCCCGCCGATCCGATGACGGCGCCCGGCTTGGGCGGCGTCGGCCCCACGTAGTAGAGCACCTGGCCCGCCACGTCGATGGGCAGCGGCTCTCCGCGCGCCGCATCCTCGAGCATCCGCTTGTGGGCCGCGTCCCGCGCCGTGTAGAGAACGCCGCTCAACTCGCACATATCCCCCATCGAGAGGGATTCCACCACCTCGGGGTCGAGCGGCAGGTCGACAGACCGCATCCTAGAGGACCACCTCGGCGTGGCGGTGGGCGTGACACTCCACGTTCACGCAGATCGGAAGCGCTCCGATATGACAGGCGTAGGTTTCGACGTGCACGGCGATGCAGGTGGTGTCCCCGCCCATGCCCATCGGCCCCACGCCGGTCTGGTTCACCGCCTCCAGAATATCGCGTTCGAGTTCGGCCACGAGCGGATCGGGATTGGGCGCGCCCAGTTCCCGGAAAAGCGCCCATTTCGCCTGAAGCGCCGCTTTTTCAATCGAGCCGCCCAGACCGATACCCAGGAGAACCGGCGGGCACGGGTTTCCCCCTGAGTTGAATACGTGGTCGACAATCGTCTGAATCACTCCCTCGCGGCCATCCGAGGGCTTGAGCATGCGCGCCATGCTCATGTTCTCCGCCCCCGTTCCCTTCGCGGCGAAATAGAGCTTCAGGCGATCACCCTCGACGACGCGGTAGTGGATGACGGCGGGCGTGTTGTCCTTCGTGTTCACGCGGCGGAGCGGGTCGTTCACCACCGAGCCGCGCAGAAAACCGTCCCGGTAGCCCTGGCGAACCCCTTCGTTGATGGCGTCTTCCAGAAGCCCGCCCTCGATGCGGACGTCCTGGCCCACCTCGGCGAAGACGATGGAAACGCCCGTATCCTGGCAATAGGGAACGCGCTCTGCGGACGCCAGGGCCGCATTTTCGGTGATCTGGTCGAGCACCATGAGGCCCAGGGATGAGGTTTCACCGGCCTTCGCCTCTTCGACCTTGCGCACGTAGGCGGGGTCGACATGGTAGTTCGACTCGATGGACATCTCGCGAATCCTGGCCGTCACCTCGCTCGCGTCTATGGTTCGCATCGCCCGCCTGTCCATTGCCAGCCGCCTGGTTACGGCGCGTTCAGGTTTCGAGGGTCTTTATCAACTCGCGCACGTGATCGGCGGAATTATCGAACGCCGTTTTTTCCTCGGGCGTCAGCTCGAGTTCCACGACTTCTTCCATCCCGCCCGCGCCGAGCTTGGCCGGAACACCCATGAAAATGCCCTCCTGGCCGTATTCGCCCTCCAGCAGGGCCGCGCAGGGGAGAATCCGCTTCTTGTCCTTCAGGATGGATTCGACCATCTGCACGACGGACGCCCCGGGCGCGTAGAACGCGCTGCCGGTTTTGAGGTAATTCACTATCTCCGCCCCGCCGTCGCGCGTCCTCTGCACCAGCTCCTCGATGCGCTCGGGCGCCATGAGCGCCGTGATGGGAATGCCCGAAACCGTGCTGTACCTCGGCAGCGGGACCATGCTGTCCCCGTGGCCGCCGAGCACGGTGGCCGTGATGTCCTCGACGGATACGCCCAGTTCCATGGAGATGAACGTACGGAAACGCGCGCTGTCGAGCACGCCGGCCATTCCCATGATGCGCTCGCGCGGGAATTTGCACTGCATGTGCGCCTTGGTGACCATCACGTCGAGCGGGTTCGAGACGATGATCAGAATACAATCGGGCGATTGCTTCACGACTTCATCCGTCACGGAGCCGACTATTCCTGCGTTGATGCTGATGAGATCGTCGCGGCTCATACCCGGCTTGCGGGCGACGCCCGCCGTGACGACGACGATGTCGGAGTTCTTCGTGTCCGCGTAGTCGTTCGTGCCCGTGACGCGGCAGTCGAAACCCTCCACGGGCGCCGCTTCATAGAGGTCGAGCGCCTTGCCCTGGGGCACGCCCTCGATGATGTCGATGAGCACGATGTCCCCAAGCTCTCTCGACGCCGCCCAGTGGGCCGTCGTGGCGCCCACGTTGCCGGCGCCCACAATGGTGATTTTTGGCCTCGCCATGATTCTCTCCCGCCTCCTCGTGGTTACATGTTCGCGATGATGGCTTTTCCGAAGCCAGAGCAGGAGAGCTTCTTGGCGCCCTTCATCTGGCGGTGCAGGTCGTAGGTGACCGTCTTTTTCTGGATCGCGCCCTCGATGCCCTTGACGATGAGCTTCGCGGCCTTCTCCCAGCCCATGTCCTCGAGCATCATGACCGCCGATAGGATGAGGCTGCTCGGATTCACCATGTCCTTGCCCGCGTATTTGGGCGCCGTGCCGTGGGTGGGCTCGTAGAAGTGAATCCTGTCGCCGATGTTCGCGCCGGGCGCCATGCCGAGACCGCCGACCTGGCCGGCGACGGCGTCGGAGAGATAGTCGCCGTTCAGATTCGTGCAGGCGAGCACCTGGTATTCGCGCTGGCGGGTGAGCACCTGCTGGAAGATGTTGTCGGCGATGCGGTCGTTGACGAGTATCTTGCCCTTGGGCATCTTGCCGTTGTACTTCTTGCTCCAGAGTTCCTCCTCGGTGACGATGTGCCTCCTGTACTTCTTCTTGAGGAAGGCGTAGCCCCAGTCCTTGAAGGACCCTTCCGTGTATTTCTGCACGTTGCCCTTGTGGACGAGCGTGAGGACCTTTTTCTTCTGGGCGATGGCATAGTCGATGGCCTTCTTGACGATGCGCTCGCTGCCGTAAACGGAGATCGGCTTGACGCCGATGCCGCTGTCCGCGCGGACGTTGCAGCCCATCTCCTTGTTCAGGAAGCGGATCATCTTCTTCGCCTCTTTCGAGTTCAGCTCCCACTCGATGCCCGCGTAGACGTCCTCGGTGTTCTCGCGGAAGATGCACATGTCGACCCATTCGGGATGCACCATGGGAGAGGGAACGCCCTTGAAGTAGCGGACCGGGCGCACGCAGGCGAACAGGTCGTTCATCTGCCGGAAGGCGACGTTCAGGCTCCGGAACCCGCCGCCGATGGGCGTGTAGAGCGGGCCCTTGATGGCGAAATAGAAGTGGCGAATCGCCTTCATGGTCTCATCGGGCATGAGTTCGCCGTATGTCTCCATGGCGTCCTCGCCCGCCATGACGCGGAACCATTCGATGCGCTTCCTGCCCCGGAACGCCTTCTCCACGGCGGCGTCCACCACATCCATCATCACCGGCGTGATGTCCTCGCCGATGCCGTCGCCCCGGACGTAGCAGACGATGGGGTCGTCGGGTATCTGAGGCTTGCTGCCCCGGAAAGAAATGCGCGTTCCCTGCTTCGGTGCCTCGAGTTTGTCGAATTTGATGCTCATTCAATGCTCCCTTTGAGTTTCGTCATGCGAAAAATACGTCGCCTGAGATACGAACGAATCAGAATGTCAGATCTATTATCAGATATAATCCGCCCGACAGCCCCCGGACGAATTCGTGGGCAAAAAGTCCATCACGCTTTCAAGCAAACTTCACCGCCCCCTCCATATCACGTCCCCCGCTCCGACGCCAGCCCAGGGGGAGAAGATTTTTTCATCTCCCGAGGAACACATAATCGGCTGGAACTTCGGGGGCGGTTCTGATA
>WTGD01000461.1 GCA_011523725.1 Nitrospinota bacterium | reverse complement strand
GTACATCAGTGTCGGGCCGTCGCCCGTACCCTCGAGTTCGCCGTAGACGTTATATCGATCCGGCTCGACCTCCTGCATCCAGGTCTTCAGGCCCGCCGCCCGGAAGCGGTCGGCGAGATATTCGGCGAGCGCCTTCTCGCCGCCCTGGGGGCTCGGAATGTCGACCATCTCCATCGTCAGCTGGGCGATAGCTTCCTCGTCGACGTATGCCAGTGCGTCTTCGACCATGCTCATCGTTCGTCCCTCCTCGGTTCGCGCGATCCATGGTTCCACGGACGCCTCGGCCTCTCGTGGCGGGCGCCCCGGTGACTTCGTGCCAGGAATAATTTGTCAGACTACATGCCAAGGTACATCTGGCGAATGTTCGGGTCAAGAAGAAGCTCCGCCGAGTCTCCCTCGCGGCGATTCCGGCCCATGTCCAGCACGTATCCCCGGTCGGAGTTCTCCAGGGCCTTGGCCGAGTTCTGCTCCACGACCAGGATCGATACGCCGTCGCGGTGAATCCGCTCGATGCTCTCGAAGATGGTATCCATCACCGTGGGCGCGAGTCCGATCGTCGGCTCGTCGAGCAGGATGAGGGTCGGTCTGGTCACCATGGCCATCCCGAAGCTGAGCATTTGCCGCTGGCCGCCGCTGAGGGTCCGGGCCTTGCTGCTCTCCTTCTCCTTCAGGATGGGGAACAGGCCGAATACCCCCTCGCGCGCGCGGCGCCGCTCCTCGGCGTCGGCCACCGTCCAGGCGCCGAGGTTGAGGTGCTCGCTCACCGTCATCTGGGGGAAGATGTTGCGCCCCTGGGGACAATACGCGACCCCGTGCTGGATGATCAGGTGCGGCTCGATCCCGGTGATGTCCTCTCCCTCGAGGACGACTTTCCCCTCCGTCGGCTTCAGGTAGCCCAGGATGGTCAGCAGCACGGTGGACTTGCCGGCGCCGTTCGGCCCGATGAGGGCAATCGTCTCGCCGCGGCTGACTTCGAGCGAGACGCCGTGCAGGATTTGCTTCTTGCCGTAGCCGGAGGCGATCCCCTCGACCTTCAGCAGCGTATCCCCGGCCATGGCTCAAGCCCCGAAATAGGCGGTGAGGACCGCCTCGTCCCGCCGGACTTCATCCGGCGAACCTTCGGAGATCTTCTCACCCATGCTCAGGACGACGACGCGTTCGCAGTTGTTCATGACCACGTCCATGTTGTGCTCGATGATCAGAAAGGTCCTGCCATCCTCATTCAGATAATGGATCAGCTCCAGCAATTTCTTCTGCATCACGGGACTGACGCCGGCGGCCGGTTCGTCGAGCAGGATCAGCCCCGGATCGAGCATCAGGACCTGGATGATGGAGAGCAGGCGCTGCTGGCCGAAAGAGAGGTCGCTCGCGTACTCGTCGCGCAGGTCGGCCAGGCCGACGAACTCGAGAAGTTCATGGGCCCTCTCGTTTGCGGCGGCGTTTCCCGTCGGCAGGGTGACGTTCTCAAGCAGGGTCATCTTGGGGAAGATGCGCGTCACCTGGAAGGTGCGGCCGATGCCCTTCCGGGCGATCTGGTAGGGCGGCAGGCCCGTCACGTTCTCTCCGCGATAGAGGATGCGCCCGCCGTCCAGCGGCAGATATCCCACGATGGTATTGAACAAGGTCGTCTTGCCGGAGCCGTTGGGGCCGATCAGGCCGACGATCTCGCCCTCTCCGACGGAAAAGCCGCACCCGGCGAGCGCGTGAACGCCCCCGAAGCTTTTCCGGACGTCGTGGATCTCCAGGATCGGCCTGTCTGCGGTCATCTTTCTCTCCCGGGCGGGTTCCGGCGGTGTCGCGCGTCGCGGCGGGTTTTCGCCTCCATCGTCAGATCCACCTCGTTTTCGGCAGAATCCCCATCTCCTTGAGACGGACCAGGACGCCGTCGGGCATCCAGATGACCAGGCAGACCATCACGAGACCGAAGACGGTGATGTTGGCCTGGCCCAGGTGCAGCCAGACGTAGTCGCTGATGAGCTGGAGCGTGACCGCGCCGATCACCGCACCGAGAACGGTTCCCAGCCCGCCGAACATGGCCATCACGATGGACAGCATGGTGTACTTGATATCGAAAGCAGCGAACGGTTCGATGTAGTGCAGAAAAGTGGCCTGGATGCCGCCCGCCGTTCCGGCGAAGAAGGCGCTCACGACGAACGCGCTGACCTTCAGGGCGGTGGTATTGACCGCGAGACCGCTCGCCGCGGCCTCGTCTTCTCGTACGGCTATCAGCGACAGGCCGTAGTACGAACGGGCAAAGAACATGGTCGCCAGTACGATGCAGACCGCGAGCAGGAAGATGGCGTAGTACTTCTGGTTCAGGGTTCCCGCGAGGACGGGCATGCCGGCGCCGCCGCGCGTGAGCGGCGTCAGGTATTTTGTGGATATGAATACCCGGGCGCCCTCGGCCAGGGCCAGCATGGAGATCGCGAAATAGGCCCCGCGAATGCGCAGCAGCGGATAGCCTATCACCGCCGCGACGAGGGCGGAGACGAGCCCACCCGTCAAGTAGCCCGGGATCAGTCCCATTTTGTAGTCGACGAAGCCGATCACAGAGCCGTACATGCCGAGCCCGACGAACAGGACGAAGCCGAAATTGATATAGCCGGAAAAGCCGGAGAAGAAGTTCCAGGCGCCGGCGAGGCAGACGTAGTAGAGGGTCAGGAACAGCAGGGAGAGCGCCGCCGGGCTCAGAAAGAGCGGCGCGGTGCCCGCGAGGACCGCGTAGGCGATCAGGCCCAAGGCGCCGACGACGGGAACCGCGCGTCTCCAGGTCATGGCCGGATCAATCCTCCACCCCGTAGCCGAGCAAGCCGCGTCGCCGGACGGCCAGAATCAGCACGATGATCAGGTAAGGCAGCACCTGCGCCATGCGCGTCGTCAGGAAATAGGTGCCGACGCTCTCGACGATGCCGAAGATGTAGGCCCCCAGAAACGCGCCGGGCAGACTCCCGAGTCCGCCGATGACGACGATGGCGAAGGCCTTGGCCACGTAGATCAATCCCATTTGCGGATATATCGTCCACACCATCGCCACCATGGTCCCGCAGGCGCCCGCGAGCGCGATGCCGAGGCCGAAGGTCACCGCCATGACCTGCTTGACGTCGATGCCGCAGGCTTGCGCCAGGCTCCGGTTCTGCGCGGTGGCGCGGATGGCCTCGCCGTATGCCGTGAACCGGAGCAGGGCGAAGAAAGCGGCGAGCAGAAGCAGCGCCAGCGTGAAGGCGACGAGGTATATTTTGCTGGTGGTGAGAAATCCGACCGTCACCGGCTCGCCCAGATAGTCGACCGAGCGAAAGGTCGGCGTGAAGACCACCTCTGCCGTGTTCCACAGGATCATGGAGATCCCGAAGGTCAGCATCATCGGCGGCATCAGCCCGCGCACGGCGACGACGTTGATCAGGAAATGCCCCAGCCCGAAGCCGACAGCGAAGAGCAGCGCCATGCTGAGGGGCAGCGCCAGCAGCGGATTCAGCCCGAGGAAAGACCAGGCGCCGAAGGTGGTGAAGGCGCCGAGCATCACGAATTCGCCGTGGGCCGCGTTGACGACCCCGCAGACGCCGAAGATCAGGCTCAGGCCGATGGCCACCAGGGCGTACATCGTCCCCAGGATGATCCCGAACGCGATCAACTCGCCGAAGGCACCGAGGGTTTCGATCATGCCGGGTTTCCCAAACGATTACGTGGTCAGCCGAAGCGGGCGAATCGGCGAAGCCGCCGGGAGCCCGTATCGAGGCGGACTCCCGGCGGAATGCAACGGTTCCGCCGGGGGGCGCCTGCGCCTACATGGCTTCCCACTTGAACGGATGTTTGAACTTGGCGGTGGCGATATTGCTCGGGTAGATCACCTCCGGCGCCACCTTGCCGTTCTTGATCTGGTTCTGCAGAGCGAGTCGTGTGCCGCCGACTTGCAGCCCGGAGTCGGCATGGCCCAGCGGGTTCACCCGGAAGCGTCCGAACACGGTGGCGCGGTCGAGCGAGAACATGACGTCGCGGATCGCCGAGCGATTCTCCACCGAGCCGGCCCGTTTGACCGCCTCCTCGAGAATCTGGCAGCCGCCGTATCCGGCCGCCGCGAGCCAGTCGGGCGCCTTGTTGTACTCCTTGGCGAATGCGTCGACGAACTTCTTGTTGCCGGGCCAGTTGGCCGTCGGGAGCCATTCGGTGTCGCTGCAGTGCCAGGCCGCGTTCTTACCGAGCGCCTGGTTGAAATCCACGTGGCCGAGAGCGGACATGTACCAGATCGCCTTGGGCGCCCATTTCAACGACAGGGCGGCCTTGGCGATCAGAATGGAGTCGGCCGAGTAGCCGCCGCCGCAGAGCACCTCGGCGCCGGCGTCCCGGGCCTTGCGGACCAGCGGCACCATGTCCTGAATCCCGATGGGATAGGCCTCGTCGAGGACGAGGTCGAGGCCCGCGGCCAGAATCCGCTTGCGCACGCCCTCCGCCGCGGCGATCGGCATCGCGTCGTCGATGTGCAGCAGGGCGACCTTCTTCATCCCGGCGTTCTTGCACATCACCTCCATGCCGGCGAAGCGGTCGCGGCTCGGGACCATGAGCTGCACCTGCCAGTTGAGCTTCTGTTTCAGCCATATCTTCTGGCTGGAGGCGGTGGCGCTGACGGTAGGAATCTTCGCCGCGGCGATGATGGGCCGCACCGCCAGGTTGATGGAGCTGGCGTAGGGGCCGAGCAGCAGATCGACCTTTTGGTTGTGGATGAGATGAAGCATGAGCCGCGCGCCCTGGGTGGGGTCGCTCGTATCGTCGAGAACGGTCAGCTCGACCTTGCGCCCGTCGATGAGCCCGGGTCCGCTGTGCGGGAGCTTCTCGTTGCCGTAGCTGTATCCTTTCTCGTTGATGTGCTTGGCCCATAGCTTGTAGCCCTCGACGCAGTACAGCGCCTCGCGGGAATACCGCCCGGTGAGCGGCATCGGGCATCCGATCTTGATGGGCTTCGCGGCGCGGGCCGACGTCAGGATTCCCGGCGCCGCCAGGGAGCCGAGACCGGCCAATGAACCAGCGGTCGAATACTTCAGGAACTCGCGTCTCGTGATCGTGCTCTTGGACATTTCTGTTCCTCCCCAATGGGTGCGATCGGACCGTCACGCTTTGCGGGCCGTCCCCGACGGGAGTTCGAACAGGCGGCATCGCGAGCCGACGATCTCTCACGCCACAATTCAGACGCCGGGCGGTTCGTTTCGCCCCGCCCGATGGATTAGAGAAGCCGGTGCGCGCTACGAGGAGGAGTGGATGTGCGCTCTATCGAGTCTCCTGTCTCACAGCGTTGTTTCCCCGGCCACGATCTTCGGTAGAATCGCTCAAGCAAGTACCGACTCGACTGACTGCTTAGCTTGTTGAATATGCGCATATGATTTGAATATGCGTATATGATACTATCGGGATCCCCCCGATGCAAGCGTAAGCGGCCGAGGCCAAGTGAAGGCACGGACGATCAACACCAACTCATAGAACTTTTGCGCTCAATTGCCCTGCCCCATTCTCTGTGGTACATTCAACATTCTCTAATACTTATATTTATAACCACGCCATCAATGATCCACCTGCGATTTCTTGCCTCTACAAAGGGGTACTCGATGGACGCGAAACATGCGTGGTTTTTCTCGGCCCCTCACGCCGGTGATAATTCCAAAACCAATTACAAAAAACCTGAGCGTGAAACCGCCACCGGGTATCTTTCGAAGGGGAGGGTTTTCGACGTCCCAATGCGCCATCTCTACTTCGGCGTATTGGCGTGCGCATCCGGGAAGCCTGACAAAGACGCGGAAGGCGCCGATGCGCTTTCCTTTTCTTAAACCTAGAGACAGGGGAGGTAAGCTATGTGGCGTAATCGAAGCAGCAGGAAGCGTCTCGCTCATAACCGAACCGTGAGAAGTTGCGGGTGGCTCCTGGCCTTGGCGGTATTCGGCTTTGTCGCCGTTCTCTCGACCCCCGTGTTCGCCATGGACAAGCAGCTGACCTTCATGTCGGGCGGTGCGAAGGGCTCCTGGTACCGCTACCTGACCGCGATGAGCGAGTGCATGCGGAAAAACAGCGACATCAAGGTCACCGTCGTCCCGACGTCTGGCGGCATGGAAGCGTTCCGCAAGCTCCAGGCGGACAAGGCCGACGTGGGCTTCACCTTCCAGACCGTGGCCTTTCCGGCCTGGCAGGGCAAGGGAAGCTGGAAGGGAAAGAAACTCCGGAACTTGCGCGCGGTCGGCTTCGGGACTTCCTCTTCGATATTCCACTTCGTCGTTCTGAAAAGCTCCGGCATCAAGAAACGGGCCGATTTGAGCGGAAAAAAGTTCTCGCCGTGCCCCATCGGCACCACCTGCTACGCATCCGTCGGCTCCTTTCTCAGACATATCGGCTTGTACAAGAAGATCAAGGTCAGCAACCTCTCCCATGGCGAGCAGGTCAGCTACCTGAAAGACGGCAAGATCGACGGCTACGCCCTGCAGGGCGGTCTTCCGAACCCCTCGGTGACGGAGGCGGCCCTGACCCGGCCCGTCCGGCTGATCAGCGTCGATCAGGGGGTGGATTTCAGCGGTTTCCTGAAGGAGTTTCCCGGCTTCGAGCCCACGACGATTCCGAAAGGGACTTACAAGGGAGTGGACTATGACGTGTCCACCATGGGCCTGAGCGGTGTTCTGGTGGCGAACAAGAACACATCGCCTGATTTGATCTACCAGATGACGAAGACGCTCTGGGGCAAGTCCTGCGTCGGTTACCTGACCAAGAACAACCGCGGCCTGGCCGGCATGAAGAAGGCGAATCCGACCGAAGGGCTGGTGATTCCGGTTCATGCGGGAGCTGCGCGGTACTGGAAGGAAAGAGGGATCAAGAACATGGCGCCCGCCGAGGGCTCGATGTAGTTCGGGCGGGCGATATTTTTAGATAGAGGGGGCGGACACACAGATACTCCCCTACAGAACCGCGTTTTGCGTAGGGGCGGACCTAAGTGTCCGCCCGCTCTTGAAACAGGCTTTTTCACCAATCCCCTGCGGGGGGATTGGCGAAGACGGTGATTGTGGGTCTGCGGGACCGAAAAGGGCGGAGCCGTGTGCGATGAGTTTTGAGCGAAAGACACTCGGGGTCGCCGTCATCGGCGCGGGGCGCATGGGGACCCATCGCGCCCGAATGGCGGCCAAACACCCCGCGGTCCGGTTCCTGGCGATTTCAGACCTTGACCCCGCCAAGGCCAAGGCGCTGGGCGAAGAGGTGGGAGCCCATTTCACCACAGGCGACAACGAGGAGGCGATATCCCACCCCGACGTCAACGCCGTCATCGTGTCCACCCCCGAACCCAGGCACGTCGAGCCGATTCTGCAGACCATCGAGCGCGGAAAACGTGTCGTCGTCGAGACGCCCCTGGCCTTGAGCCTCGATGATGCGGACACGCTCATAGAGGCCTCCTCGAGCAGCGGCATCGAATTGCACGTGAACTACAGCAAGCGCTACTCGCGGCACTACTTCCTCGGCAAGGAGCAGGTCGTGGAGGGCCGGCTGGGGCGGATCCTGGGTGGAACGGCCCGGGTGTACAATTCGCGCGCGCAAGCGTTCGAGATCCTGAAACGGACGGACGAGGTCACCCCGGTGGTCGACGTGCTGGTCTACTCGGTGGACATGATTTGCTGGCTCATGGAGGGGATCCGCCCGGTGGAGGTTTTCGCCCGCGGCCACGGGGTTGTTTTCGAAGAGGCCGGCTACCCCGGGATCGACGATACGACATGGGCGATTCTCACGTTCGAGGACGGGGCCGTCTTCAGCCTGGGAATCTGTTACGCCCTGCCTTACAAATACCCCACACTGGGGCAAGGCACCCGCCTGGAAGTCATCGGAAAGGAGGGGGTCCTGCTTTTCGACGAAGACAAGAAGGAGAACCTCCTCTATACGGAAAAGGGATACCCTCACGTGTATGTCCCCGACCATCACATCAACACGGCGTTTCTGGGAACCAACTCCGCAGGCGACTGGGCGCTCGATCATATGTTCGGACCCGTCGCCCACG
>WTGD01000432.1 GCA_011523725.1 Nitrospinota bacterium | reverse complement strand
GCCTTGGCGAGCACCTGCTGCTCGGGTCGGGCGAGCGCCGCCGCGCCCACGACCGCTTCCAGCGCATCCGCGAGCCCCGACGTGCGGTCGCGGACCCCGCTGCGGCGCTCGCCCGACCCGAGCAGCAGGTGCTCGCCAAGGCCGGTCTCCCGCCCCCCCGCGGCCAGCGCATCCCTGCGCACGAGGTCAGCGCGCATGAGCGGGCGCTCCTCCTCGCCGGCCTGACGGAGGGCATGCGCATCGTCGCTGCGCTCGACAGCAGCAGCTACCTCACCGCGTTCCTGCGCGCGGGCGCGATGGAGAACCATCTGGAAAAGGCGCTCGAACTCGATTCGAAAATTCACGACGCCTACTACGGGCTGGGGATTTACCACATCCGGGGAAGCACCGAGAGCTGGGTGCGGATGTTCCGGTTTTTCATCGGCGATACGAGCGCGAAGGGCAGGGCGTACCTGCGCCGCGCGGTCGACGGCAAGGGCTGGATCTCGAACTCCGCGCGGCTGGCTCTCATCTGGGCGCTGTACCGGGCGGAGAAATTCCAGGAGGCGAGGGGGGACGTCGAATATCTGCGCGCGCGCTATCCGAAGAACGTCCTCTACGACGTCGCCCATGCGGAGAGCTTTTTCATCGCGGAGGACTACCCGCGCGCGCGGGCGGAATATGCGAAGCTGCTGTCCCGGCTGGAACGACCGAAAGACGAGATTCTGAGATTGTACCGGGAGTTTTCCAGGTGGCGGGTGATTCGTTGTGATTACGCCTTGGGGAAGCAGGAAGAAGTGGAGGAGGAAACGAAGGAATTGCTCACCGAGAAGCACATGTATTCTTCCCTGATGGAGCAGATTCGTCTGGAACTCGAATCCGCCGCCGGTGTTCTGAAAGAGAAATGATACTCTGGTGATTTACGAAAACCTCAAACGCAGGCGGAAATGATGCGCTATTCGAGAGTGCGGGGCGGCCTGGCGGGTTTCCTGACCATCCTGGCGGTTTCCCTGGGTGCGGGTCTCGCGTCCTCCGCCCCGGTCAGCGTGGATTTGCAACTCGTCTTGGCGGTCGATGTTTCCGGCAGCGTGGACGAGGTGGAGGGGAGGCTCCAGCGGATGGGGTATGTGAACGCCTTCCGCTCCCCGGCTGTTTTGCGCGCCATTCAATCGGGAAGGCACAAGAGCATCGCGGTCACCTATATGGAGTGGGCGGGCTTCGATTTTCAAAGAGTCGTCGTGGGCTGGCGAAAGGTTCACGACGGCGCGAGCGCCGAGGCGTTCGCCTACCTGCTCTCCCAGGCGCCGATAGGGGTGGGGCCCTACACGTCGATAAGCGGGGCAATCGATTTTGCGCTGCCGCTGTTCGAGAACAACGGATTCACGAGTGAGCGCCGCGCCATCGACATATCCGGCGACGGGCCGAACAACAGCGGGGAGTACGTGACGAATGCTCGCGACAGGGCCATCAGGACCGGCGTGACGATAAACGGGCTTCCCATCATGAACAACCGGCCGAGTCCCTGGGGCAGAATGCCGATGCCGAACCTGGATTTGTATTACAGGAAATGCGTCATCGGGGGCAGGCGCGCTTTCCTGGTGGTCGCGAACGATTTCAAGTCTTTCGGACGCGCCATCCGCAGAAAGCTGATTCTGGAGATTGTCGGCTTGCCGGCCGGGGAGGAGCAGCGGCAGGCGCATGGCCTGCAGGGGCCTGAGGCGATTCCCGTCTCGGCGTCGAGGGTGGCCCCGCCGTGCGACGCCGGCGAGCGGCGCCGCAGGAGCTGGACGGATGAGTATTAGGCTTTCCCGTCCGCCTGTATGAAATTCAGGGCGGACCCTATATATCGTTCGATAACTTTTGGACTGTTTCTCAAAACGGAGGAGTGTGAATTCTGATGAAAGCCGTGCGCGTGCATCAATTCAACATGGACGTTCCCATGCGGGTGGACGAGGTGGAAGACGCGAAGCCCGAACCCGGCGAGGTGCTGATCAAAGCCGGCGCAGTCGGCGTCAACCCGGTGGACCTGGCGATACGGGCCGCCAAGCACCCCTACGCCAAGCTGGTGACGCCCCCTTATGTTCCCGGAGCCGAGGCGGCGGGGGAAATCATCGCCCTGGGCGAGGGCGTGGAGGACTGGCGGATCGGGCAGCGGGTGTATGGCCGCGCCGTCGGCGGAAGCTACGCCGAGAATGTGCGGCTTGTCGCCAACGCCACGGCGGAACTGCCCGAAGCCTATTCGTATGAAGAGGGCGCCTGCATCACGGTGGCGTTCTACACGGCCTGGAACGCGCTCGTCATCAAGACGGGGGCGGGCCCCGGCGAGACGGTGTTGGTGCAAGGCGGCGCGGGCGGCGTCGGCATGGCGGCGATTCAGCTCGCCAAGCGGCTGGGCTGCCGCGTTTTCGCGACGGTGAGTTCCGATGCGAAGGCGAATTTCTGCAGGGAAATGGGTGCGGACGAGACGATCAACTACCGCGAGGAGGATTTCGCCGAGCGTTGCATGGAGCTCACCGGCGGGCGCGGCGTCGACGTCATCGTCGAGCTTTGCGCCTGCGATAACTTCGACAAGGACCTGGACGCCATC
This sequence comes from Nitrospinota bacterium, assembly GCA_011523725.1. Lineage (GTDB taxonomy): Bacteria > UBA8248 > UBA8248 > UBA8248 > UBA8248 > Bin107. The sequence continues at coordinate 5,479 of WTGD01000432.1, read as the reverse complement.
CGCGTGGACGGGAAGATCATCGTCATCGGCACGGGCACGGGCAAGGGGCCGGGCGCGGAATTCCGGGTGCCTGCGGTCATGACGAAAGACGCCGTAGTGCTGGGGCTGGCCGTGGTGAACCTGTTCCCGAAAATGCCGGAGGTAGTGCGCCGCTTCACACCCCTGCTGCGCGAGGGCGCGTTCCGGGTCAACGTCGACAAGGCGTCGCGTTTCGAGGAAGCGAACGAGGCGCATGACTACGTTCTGGAGGGTCAGTTCCTGGGCAAGGTCGTCCTGGTCCCGTAGCCGGGGCGTGAGAGGAGAATGCGATGAAAGCGGTACGAGTGACGCGGTTCGGGCTGGAGCATCCCATGGATTTGGAAGAGGTGGCGGAGCCGGCGCCCGGGCCGGGTGAAATGCTGGTGCGGATTGCGGCCGCCGGGGTGAATCCTCTCGAAGTCGCGATACGCTCGGGGAATCATCCGCGCGCGGCGGCGATGACGCTGCCCTATACCTGCGGCACGGACGTCGCCGGCGAAGTGGAGGCGGTGGGCGAAGGCGTCGAGGCGTTCGCGCCGGGCGACCGGGTATGGGGCCGCGCCTCCACTGGCGCTTACGCCGAAAAAGGGCTGCTGCCCGCAGGCTCGACGGGCAAGCTGCCCGATTCCATGACCTTCGCGGAAGGCGCCGCGCTGCCCATCCCCCTGCTCACGGCTTGGAACGCCCTGGTCGTGAAGGGAGAGGCGGCTCCGGGCGACTGCGTGCTCGTGCAGGGAGGCGCCGGCGGCGTGGGCTATCTGGCGATCCAGCTCGCCCGCGCGGTCGGTTGCCGGGTGTTTACGACGGTCAGTTCCGGGGAGAAGGCGGATTTCTGTCTTGCGGCGGGTGCTGAGGCGGCCATCAACTACAGGGAAGAAGACGTGCCAAGGCGCGTGATGGAGCTTACTTCCGGCCGGGGCGTCGAGGTCGTCGTCGAAAACATCGGCTGCGACAACCTGCCTTCGGACCTCAAGCTCAACGCTGTCAACGGCCGGATCGTCATCGTCGGAACGGGGACGGGCAAAGGGCCGGAGGTGACGATTCCCCTGCCTGCGGCCATGGGCCGGGACGCCCGGATACTGGCGCTCTCATCGGGCAATCTGAATCCCCTCGTGCCGGGCATATTGAGGCGTCTGGCTCCCTTGCTGGAAGGAGGCGCCATCAGGCCTCACATCGGGCGTGAACTGCCGCTGGAACAGGCGAATGAATCGCACGAGCTTCTTCTAAGCGGCAAGTTTCTGGGCAAGATAAATCTGGTGCCATAGTGGAGAAACCCGAATTGTGAGGAGGTGGATGAGATGCTCTTGCTGAGTGATCATGAAATCGACCTTTGTCTGTTCGACGCCTACGGCACGCTGTTCGACGTGACCGCCGCGGCGGCGGAAAAACAATCAGAGCTCGGCGATCAGTGGCAGGCGCTCTCCTCGCTCTGGCGGACCAAGCAGATCGAATACACCTGGCTGAGAAGCCTCATGGGCGCTCACGTGGATTTCTGGCAAGTGACCGGCGATGCGCTCGATTTCGCCATGGATACGCTGGGGATGGAGAACCCGCGCCTTCGCGAAGAACTCATGATGCTCTACAGGCAACTGAGCGCGTATCCCGAGGTGAAGGGCGTGCTGGCAAAGCTGCGCGAAGATGGTGCGCGGGCCGCGATTCTCTCGAACGGCTCTCCCGAAATGCTCGCCAGCGCAGTGAAGAACGCCGGAATCGAGGAATATCTCGAAGACGTTCTATCCGTGGAGAGTGTAGGGATATTCAAGGTGCACGCATCGGTCTATCAACTGGCGGTGGACCGGCTAGGCGTTCCCGCCGATAGAATCTGCTTTTTCTCATCGAACGGCTGGGACGTCGCGGGCGCTTCTCATTTCGGATACCGCGTCGTCTGGGTCAATCGTTTCGGACAGAAAAAAGAGCGCGTCCCGCACGAAATCGACGCGGAGATCGCCTCGCTCGACGAACTGGAGAGGGTACTGGTTCGCAAATGAAGCCGCATCAGGGCTTATGATACGTTCAGGGCCTTTCTCAGGGTCTGGATTCTCTCCGCATGATTCGAATGGTTCACCGGCGGTAGTTTCTCCCTGTTCGTCACTGGCAAAACGATGAAATGAGGGCCCGCCTCGGTGAGTATCCGGGGCAGGGCGTCCTGAAACGCTTTGAGGGAATCAATGCGCTCCACCTTGCCTTTGGACGTCGCACCGCCGCCCGCAAAGCCCGAGGCGCGCGCCAGTTCGACGAAATCCGCCCGCGGGGGAAGTTCCTGGCCGCCCACCATCTCGTAACTCCTGTTCTCGAGCAGGAAGACCACCAAATTTTCAGGCGCATACCTGGCCAGCGTCACCAGCGAGCCCAGGCTCATTAGCATCCCCCCGTCGCCCTTCCAGACGATGGTTTTTCGCTCGGGCCGGGCGATGGCGAGGCCTAAGCCGAAATCGGCGGCGTGTCCCATGCCGAAGGCGAGGAAATCAAAATCAAGCTCGCTGTCCGAGACCAGCGGCCACTGGAGAGTAGCCGTCATCGTCATCACCACGATCTCGTTCGTTCTTCGCTCCGCCACCGCGCGGAACAGTTCCATGCGCTCTATCAAGGGAGTCCGCCTTTCAGGGATTGAACCCGTAGCCGGTGATCACGGCTGCCGGATAAGAAGTTTCCGCCGCCGTCTGGTCCATCAGTTCGAGCGTTCCCAGGTCATCGTCCGACATGAGGCGCCAGGTCGGGATTCTCCACGCCCCGAGCAGCGGTTCGGTGTAGGTATAGGCCGAATCGATCGGCAGCTTTCCGGCAGTCGCGCCGCCGTATCCCCGCCAGCCGACCATCATGCGCAGGGGCACCTTGGGGCCGACCCCGCAGCCTCTCAGGGAGTCTCCCGCCTCCATCAGCCCCGTGTTCTGAATCACGAGCAAGGGTTTAAGGCCGCCCGTCCAGAGCCCGGCGGCGATGGCGACGGACTCCCCCTCCCGGCAGGGGGTGATCAGGTCGATTTCGGGGTCGTTTTCCAGGGCTTCGTATAGGAGACGGCTCTCGCTGTCGGGGATCATGAGAGCGTGCGTGAAGCCGAGTTCGTGGAGTTTCCGGACCGTTTTCTGTGCGCTTGCGCCCTTTTCGCTCAAGGATTTTCCTCTCGATGAGAATCACATATTCTTATCTGCCGAGGGGCCATCTTCCGTGCCGCATAAGGCTCAAGTCAAGAGTTCCGGGCGAAATAATCCCGGAATCGAAGACGGCGGGAATATGGTAATCTGCCCGAAGTGATATGATCGGATTTTTCAGTCGGGGTGAAATTTTCCCTGTATGGTGCGGAGAGAAAACAAGCGATGTCGAAACGACGACCCGTAATCGCGATGACCATGGGAGACCCGGCGGGGCTGGGGCCTGAGGTTTGTCTGAAAGCCGCACAGGAGGCGGGCGTTCGGAAAAAATGCGCGCCCCTCATCGTGGGCGACATGGCCGTGCTGAGGAAACACGCCCGGCGGATGAAGATTACCGCGCGTCTTGAGCGAATCAAGGATGAGGCGAAACTGGCGCAATACGAAGACTCCGCCCTCACGCCCGTGATCGATCTCAAAAATGTGGCCCCCGAACACCGCGTTTTCGGAAAAGTCCTCCCCGAACTGGGCGCGGCGGCCGGCCGGTACATCGAAAAAGCCGTCTCGATGGCGCGCGAAGGCTTGGTGGACGCCATCGCAACCGCGCCGATCAACAAGGAATCCTTGCAAGCCGGGGGGTACGACTACCCCGGTCATACCGAGATGCTCGCCGATCTGTGCGGCGGGGGCCAGCCCGTCATGATGCTGGCGTATCGCAAGATACGCATCGCGCACCTGTCCACCCATTGTCCCTTGCGGGTCGCGCTCAGGCGCGTCAAGAGAAAGAGGGTCGTGTACGTGGCGCGTGTTCTGGACGACGCCCTTCGCCATCTGGACAGGAAAAAGCCCAGAATCGGCGTCGCGGGCTTGAACCCCCACGCGGGCGAGGCCGGCTTGTTCGGAAGAGAGGAATTGGAGGAAATCGCACCCGCCGTCGCGGATTTAAGGGAGATGGGCGTCGATGCGCACGGCCCGGAGCCGCCGGACACGATTTTCGGCAAACTGCGGGGCGGCTACTACAGCGGCGTCGTGGCCATGTATCACGATCAGGGCCACATTCCGGGGAAATTGATGTGCTTTCGCTTCGACTCGCGGGGGCAGGCGAGCGTGCGCGGCGTCAACGTGACGCTGGGCCTACCCATCGTCAGGACTTCGGTCGAGCACGGAACGGGCTACCCCATCGCCGGACGCGGCCTCGCCGACCCCTCCAGCATGGCCGACGCTCTCATCCTCGCGGCGAGGTTGGCTGGGAACAGGTAAGAAGATTACGCACAACCCTAACAGAATTTCGATGATTTCACCCGTCGGGACAGGTCGCGGCCTGTCTCCGCGAAAACTCTTATCTTCAAGATCGGCATATCGTGAGCAGGTGCACGGCTTCGGCGCCCGCTTTCTTGAGTTCTCGGGCGCAGGCCGAGGCGGTCGAGCCCGTCGTGACGACGTCGTCGATGAGGATGCACGTGGCCGCTTCGAGTTTTTGGCGCGCTCCCCTGGGACGAACCCGGAAGACGCCACGCATGTTCCGGCGCCGCTCCCGCGCAGAGAGACCCGTCTGCGAGCGGGTCGCCTTCGCGCGCTCGAGGAGGTCCGCGTGGGGGAGCCCCAGGTGCTCCCCTGTCCTGATCGCCAGCAGCATCGCCTGATCGAAGCCTCGCATCCTCCAGCGGGCGGGGTCGATGGGCACGTGCGTCACCAACACGTTCCCGGTATTTTCATCCATTCCGAGTTCCTCCGTCGCGAGTTCGGCGAGCAGGGGCGCGAACTCGCGCGCCAGCTTGGTATAACCCTGGAACTTGAAGAGGTGGACCGATTCCCGAAGCGAGCCCTCATACGCGCCGATGGCGCGGGCCATGTCGTAGTGGTGTCCGCTTTCCAGGCAATCCGCGCAGACGTGGGCCGGGGAATGAGCGAGGACGGTCAGGGAGTGAAAAGGATTGCCGCACCTGGGGCACCAGGGGGGTTCAAAGCGCTCGAAGGCTTCCGTGCAGGGGACGCATATCGTATGCGGGTCGCCGATTTTCATGGAAGCAGAGCACAAAAGACATTTCGGCGGGATGAGGAAATCCGTTGCTGCGCCGATGAGCCTGCGGAGATAACCCATGATTCCCGGAATTCACTCGCTTCGGGTCCTGGGTTGTAAGGTATGCGGCCCCCTCGTACGGGCCTGTTGCGGCAAGAAACTTTAAGATTTTCTTCTGAGTTGCACCCTTTTGCTGCCTGCGCCCTCGCTTTCCGCCTCGCCCCGGCGGCGGTGGCGGATGAGTTCGGCGACGATGGCGACCCCGATCTCACCCGGCGTATCGGCGCCGATGTCGAGACCGATGGGCGCATGGACGCGCTCGATGAGCTCGCCTCTGTCGTAGCCCTTGTCCTGG
>WTGD01000296.1 GCA_011523725.1 Nitrospinota bacterium | reverse complement strand
ACCCAGACTCGTCCCTTGAGACGCTCTCTCGCGAACGCCCGGCCCGATGCGTCAACCAGCGTGAAATCAGGGAGTTGCGAGTAGACGGGCAGGCTCTCGAAAAGGCTTCGCTCCAGCCACCGCCAGGCGGGCGCGCCCGCGAGACCGACGAGAACGCCCAGCGTCACCACCATGATCACCCGCCGCGCCATGAAAGTCTCTCCCGAGAAAATCCCGTGAAATCAGGCCCTTGCGCCCAAGCGCATTCTTACAAAACGCGCGCGCCGGCGCAAAGTGCGCCGGGGGGATTTTCACCCCGCAACTCCCCGCATTTGCCGTCAGCGCGCAAGCCGCGGGCCGTGGCAGAATTCCCCTGCGCCTGGATCCCGCGGCGGCAAAATCCGGCCGCCGGAGGCGGTTTTCGCGGGCGCATCTGCCCGCATTTCCCCTCGATAATTTATTGAAAAACCCCGTGAATTTATCGAATTTTACCGGAATTTATCGAATTTTTCGGAAATTCCATATCTCCGGGCGAAGCGACCGGCGCCGTCATCATACGCGCTCCATCCCCCATTGCCGACACCGCTAATGCGGGCAGATGCGCCCTCGTCCCGTCCGGGGAGGTCCATTCGACCGACCGAGGCGGGAAGGCGTCGAGGGGAGTTCTTCGGCGCGCCCGGGGAGAGAGGGCCGACGGGCGGCCTCTCCAGCATACCCCTCGGCGACGAAAACCCGGCGGCGGCAAATGCGGGGAAATGCGCAGCGCGCAGATGATGAAACGCGATTGATGAGGGGTCGGGCTTCCCGAGGGGAAAGCCCGATGAAAAACCCGCCCCGCTCGTCCTTCCCTCCGCACGTCGCTCGGCGCCCGCGCCGTGGTATCATCCGGCCCCAAGAAAATGATAAGAATACGGATGGACGCCGATCTACAGACCGGCCGGGAAGGAACCGGGGCGTTCACGGCGGCCTCGCCGGCCTTTTGTGGGCAAACCCCCTTTGAGGAGAAACCATGAAGCGCGTGATCGTTCCAGAAGAATGTCCGGCCTCCCCCAAGGCGCAGTCAGAAGCGATCGAGACCGAACACCTGCTCTTCTTCGCCGGACAGATGGCGACGGACTACGCCGCCGGCGTCGCGCCCGAGGCGGCCGTGGACCCGGAGAACCCGTTCGCCGGCCCTCCGCCGATGGCGCGGCAGACCCACGTCATACTCGCGCGGATGGGGAAGATACTCGAAAGCGCGGGTCTGGGGTTCGAGGACTTGATCCGCATCGAGCAGTTCATCACCGGCCGCGAGCAGGCCGCGTGGTACTCCGCGACGAGGCAGGCCTACATGGCCAGGGCGCACCCGACCAGCACGCGGGTGGTGGCGAAGGCCCTGGAAGTGCCCGATGCGCTCATCGTCTGCGACGGGTTCGCGCTCAAGCCCGGATCGGGTTGGGAGAAGCAGACGCACGACTTGGAACTCGTGCCCAAATCCCTGACCGGCTACCCTGCGGCGCAGTCCGCGGGGCCCTTCGTGCTGATGCCGGGGATGATCGCCACCGATTACGCGACCGGAATCCACCCCGACGCCCGCGTCGACCCGACCTTCTGGCACCAGTCCGCCATCAAGCGACAGACCGAGTACATCCTCCGCACCAAACAGAAGGTGCTGAACGAACTGGGCCTCGATCTCGAGAACATCGTCCAGACTTCCGTCTACCTCACCCACATGGAGGATCTGCCCGCGGTGGATCACGTGTGGCGCGAGTTCTTCGGGGACGAGCCGCCCGCGCGCAGCGTCATCCCCTGCGACGATCTGGCCATCGGCGGCTCCCGCATCGAGGTCAGCTCCATCTCCCTGCGCCCGGGCGGCGGGCTGGAGCGCCGGACGATTCTGTCGCCCGACGCCCCGCCTCCCCTCTTCCACGAGCCGCACGCCGTCAAGACGGGTCCGTATCTCTGGCTTTCCACGCAGATCGCCGCAGACGAAAACGGCCTCGCGCCCGAGGTCCGCGTGAGCCCCGGGCTCCCCTGGCATTCCTCGCCAATCAAGCGCCAGACCGAATACATACTGAAGAACGCGGACGCCATCTGCCGCGCGGCGGGGGGGAGCCTCGCCGATGTCGTGAGAAGCCAGACCGTGTTCCACGACATGGCCGATCTGCACGGCGCGTTCGAGGTATGGGGCGGCGCATTCGCCGACGCGCCGCCGGTGAACATGAGCGCCCAGACCGCCACGCCGATGCCCGTGCCCGGATGCCGGATCCTGGCGTCGCTGGCGGCCTACATCCCGGATTGAGCGAAGAAGCCCCGGCCTTCGGGGGTTGTTGAAAAAGTCCCCTGAAGAGGAAGATAGAAGAAAGCCCCCCTGACAAGGGGGGTTGGGGGGGTTCTGACGAGGGAGCGGCAATATCTCTTCCTCACCCTGAGTAGCGGCGAAGCCGCGTATCGAAGGGCCTGTCCACCGAATCAGGCTCGACCCCGGCTTCCGGTTCCGGGTGGCCCCTCGATACAAACGCTCCTTTCTCAGTCGCGTTTGACCTTCGGAGCCTACTCGGGATGAGGTATTTTGGCGTCCCTCGTCCTCTTTCGGCTTGAAAACCAACCCCCCTACCCCCCTTGTCAGGGGGGTAAAGGCAAAGCTCCCGACAAGGAGGAAGGGGTGTAGGGGTCGCATACATGCGACCCTCCCCGTTAGGGGCACACGGGCCGCATAATATGTCGGACATATATGTCCGACCTACAATCGAGAGTGCCACCGTCATTCCGGCTTTCGCCGGAGTGACGAGCAAAACCGCATTCACCCGTAGCGGGGCGGTCTCCAAAGACCGCCCCGCCCCCCGTAACCGCCCGTATCGGATATGTCCATCCCCGTGGTTGCGCTTCGCACGGACAGGCACGGGGCCTGTCCCTACAATAGAATCCCGATCGAACCCCAAAGGGGCTTCTTCCACACCCCCATCACCCGATATCCCGAGAAGGGAAGATGCCTCGCGCTTGGTTTGTTTTGCGCATATTATCTGCTAGGATGAGAACATACATGAGATAAAACGCGCTTGGGATTTCGGGCGACCGATGAGGCATCGGATCAGGAACGCGATTGTTCGTATTGATTCGATTTGATGCGACACGATTCCACTTTCGCCGTCATCTCTTCGCGGGGAATGTTCGCCGGGCTTCCACCCGGCCAGGAGAGGGAGAGGACATATGGAAGGGGCGACGGGCATGAGTGAGCACCGGGAGAAGGTCTGGGCGGCGATCGACAAGGGCCGTCTCAAGAAGCTGGGAATGGACCTGGTCGACATCTGGAGTCCCACGGGGGAGGAGAGCGAGATCGCCCACTTCCTCGGCGACCACTACGAGTCCATCGGGCTCGCCTCGCGCCTCCAGGAGTTCGAGACGGACCGGTTCAACGCGCTGGGAACCCTGGTGGGTGACGGCACCGGAATCGAGTTTCTCTTCTGCGGACACATCGACACCTCCTATTCCGGCAAGGAGCCCGGCCTGCCCAAGCTCCCCGCCTACCAGCCCAACGCCTGGAGCGAGACCGACTCCGCCACGGGCGAGGAATGGATATACGGCCTGGGCATCTACAACATGAAGGGCGCCATCGCCTGCTACGTCGAGGCGCTCAACGCCATCCTGGACGCGGGCGTGAAGCTCAAGGGAAACGTCACCGTCGCGGCGGTGGGCGGCGAGATCGAGATGGGCGCGGTCGACCAGTACCAGGGCAAGCACTACCGGGGCGGCGGCTGCGGCGCCTGCTATCTGGCCACCCACGGCGGCACCGCCGACATGGCGGTCATCGGCGAGCCTTCGGAGATGCGGGTGGTTCTCGGCCACATGGGCTACGTCTATCACAAGATTACCGTATACGGGACGCCGGCCCACACGACCTACGCGCACAACGCGGTCAACGCCATTTTGAAGATGAAGAAAATCCTCGACGCCCTGGAGCGCTGGGCACCCAAGTACCGCGAAGCGCATCCTTACGGCAATTCGAACGCCAACGTGAACATTGCGGCCATCGAGGGGGGCTGGCCCTGGCGATGCAGCCGCACCCCCGTTTTCTGCAACCTCTATCTGGATACGCGCCTCCTGCCCAGGCAGCACCCCCTGGAGATCAAGCGCGAGATTCAGGACATCATCGAGGAGATCGTGGCGGGAGATCCCGACCTCAAGGTGGACCTGGAGATGTACATGTCCAACCCGGGGGCGGAGATCGAAGACGACGAATACATCTACGGCGCCATCAAGCGCGCCCACAAGTCGGTGCACGGCCGGGACCCGGAAACGGTGACCGAGGGGTGGATATCGGACGCCTCCCACATCACGCGCTACGGCGTACCCACCCTCAATTACGGACCTTCCGGCAGGACGCGCTCCGGGGTGCCGGGGTGGGACCCGAACATCGGCGAGCACGTGAGCCTGGAGGACCTCTACCACACCACGAAGGTCTACGCGAGCCTGCTGCTCGACGTTTGCGGCACGCCGAGGGAGGAAATCCTCCCTCACATCAAGCGGAAGATCGAAGAGCAGCGCCATAGCACGGTCACGCTCTAAACCGTGGAAGGAGGAAGACGACAGCGCAGCGGAGACAGGGATATTTCCCGAGGCAGGCAGGCGGGCATCCCGCGGCATCCGCCCCGGAGGAGCGAAACTTGTTTTTCATGCAGGCGTTCGAGGGAGTTTCGAACGAAGTTCGTTTTTTGAGGCAATCACAACAAGGAGGTTGAGCGATGCGTCACACGGCAAGCATGAAACGCTTATTTGTGGTGATTCTACTGGCGGCCTTCGCACTGGCCGTAGCCGTTCCCTCGGGGGCGGCGCCCAAGAAGTCGCAGTACACCTATCTCATCGGCTCCACGCCCCAGTTCGCGCCGATCGTGGCGGCGGTCCACAAGGGGTTCTACAAGAAGCTGGGGCTCAACGTAAAACTCAAGCACTTCACCTCGGGCGGCGTCGCCGCGCAGTCGTTCATCGCCGGACGGGGGGACTTCGTGAACACAGGCGATTGGCCCGCCGTGCGCACCTGGCTCCAGACCAAGGGCAAGATCGTCGGCGTCCATCCCTCCGCCCACTACACCGAGCTTTCGGTGGTGGTCGCCAAAAAAGGGATCAAGAGCGCCAAGGACTTCATCGGCAAGACGATGGGCGTATGGCTGGGGACGACGTCGGAGTTCTTCGCGGCCAAGTATCTCGACGCGAACGGCGTCAAGCTCTCCGACGTGAAATACAAGAACGTCAAGCCGGCCGAGATGGTCGTCGCCCTCGATAGGGGCGACCTGGACGGCTTCACCATCTGGCAGCCCTTCGGCTGGCGCTCGGTCGAGGTTTCGGGCGCGAAGAAGGTGCACATCCTGAGCACGGGCAAGGGCTTCTTCACCGAGTACATGGTCACCTCCGCCCGCAAGGACCTCATCGACAACGACTTCGACGCCGTGACGGCTCTCATCAAGGGCACGATACAGGGCGCCGAATTCTCCGCGAAGAACCTCGACGAAGCGGCGAAGATCGTGGGCAAGGAGTTCAAGGTCCCCGCGGAGAAGGCCGGGCGGATGATCAAGGTCATGAACATGGACGTGTCCTATACGCAGCAATTCCGAAAGGACATGGACGACCTCAACAACTTCATGATCTCGAAGGGCAAGTCCAAGGCCAAGGTGAACTGGGGCGCGCTCTTTGATTCGAGGGGCCTGAAGTCGGTGAGCCCCAAGCTCATCAAGTAGGCGTCGGGAGCAAACGCGATTTCCCCCGCCTCGGGCCGGCCAATCGGCCCGGGAGCGGGGACAAGGAGGCGGTGTGAGTTGGCGGGTCTTACGCCTGGAGGGCGTGGGCAAGGATTTTGACCGCGCCGACGGGGGCGTCGCGCAGGTGTTGCGGGACGTCACCCTGACTGTCGAGCGGGGGGCTTTCTTCACCCTCCTCGGACCGAGCGGGTGCGGCAAATCCACCCTCCTCAACATCGTCGCCGGCTTCGAGGGGGCTACGACGGGAGGCGTCTCCCTCGACGACAGCCCCGTCACCGGACCCGGTACGGACAGGACGGTCATCTTCCAGGACGTCAGCAACGCCCTCTTCCCCTGGATGAACGCGCGCGAAAACGTGGAGTTCGGCCCGAAGATGGCCCGCCTCGGCGCCCGGGCGCGCCAGGAGTTGTCTGAGAAATACCTCCGGCTCGTGGGCCTCGACGCCGACGGCGGGAAGTTCCCCTTCGAGCTCTCCGGCGGGATGAAGCAGCGCATCCAGATCGCCCGCGCACTGGCGAACGACCCGGACATCCTCCTCATGGACGAGCCGTTCGCGGCGCTCGACGCGATCACGAAAAAACACCTTCAGGTCGAATTCCGCAAGATCTGGAACGAGACGGGCAAGACCATTTTCTACATCACCCACGACATCTTCGAGGCGCTCCTGCTGAGCACCCACCTGGCGGTGATGACCGCCGGGCCGGAGGCGGGGATCAAGGAGATCTTCCAGATCGACCTGGAGGAGCCCCGCACTCCGTCCAATCCCGATTTCGCCGCCCTGTACAGCCGGGTCGAGTCGCTCATCGACGAAGAAGTGCAGAGGATGCGCGCGCGGTGAACCCCCGGAAGTTCTTTCTGAGAACGCTCTCGGTCGCCTGTGCGCTCGCCCTGTGGTGGCTGAGCAGCGGCACCATCTTCAATCCGATCCTGGTGCCCCCGCCGCACAAGGTGGCCGTGAACCTCTGGGAGATGACGGCGGAGGGCGAGATACTCTTTCACGCCTGGGCCAGCCTCCGGCGCGTCATCGTCGGTTATGCGTTCGGGTCCGTCCTGGGGATTCTCACGGGGGTCGCCGTCGCGCGGATCCGGATTGCCGAAGACATGCTCGAACCGCCCCTGCAGTTCGTGCGCAACATTACGCCGGTCGCCATCATCCCGCTGGCGGTGAACGCCTTCGGCCTGGAAGAACCCAGCAAGTATTTCGTCATCATCTATTCGACCATCATTCCGGTCGTCTTCAACACCGCCGCGGGCGTGGCGTCCACGCCCCAGATTCGCGTCCGCGCGGCCATGTGCCTGGGCGCGGGGCGCTGGGAGATATTCGCGCGCGTGGTGCTGCCCTCCGCCTGGCCGTTCATCCTCACCGGGCTGCGGGTCGCGCTCGGCTTCGCGTTCATGGGGGTGGTGGCCGCGGAGATGATCGCAGCCGAGTCCGGCGTGGGCTACCTCATCATGCAAAGCCGGAACATGCTGCTTCCCGAGCAGATGTTCTCGGGCCTGTTCCTGCTGGGCCTGATCGGCCTCGTCACGGATCGCGCCTTCCAGTTCACCATCGGCCGGCTCATGCGGCGCTACATGCTGCAGACGGCGGCGTTCGACTGAGGCAAAAGGGAGACCGGGACGAATGTATGCGGGAAAGCTGGCGAGGCTGTCGGTTTCGATCCTGGTGTTCGTGGGTGTCTGGTGGGCGTCGAGCGGGACCTTCTTCGAGTCCGCCATCGTTCCCTCTCCCGTCTCGGTGGCCGAAAAACTCGCCGAGATGATCGGGAACACCAAGCTGTTCGCCCACTTGGGCGCGAGCCTGCGGCGCATCGTCCTCGGATACGCCCTGGGGTGTTTCATCGGGATAACGGTCGGGGTGGCGACCGGGGCGATTCGCCTGGCCAGAGACCTCATCGAGCCGCCGCTCGAGTTCTGCCGGAACATCCCGCCGGTGGCCCTCATTCCGCTGGTCGTCTCGATCTTCGGCATCGGCGAGATCGGAAAGTACTTCATCATCTCCTACGCCGCGGGGATCGCGGTGCTGTTCAACACCGCGGCGGGCGTTGCCTCCACCCCGCAGATCCGGGTGCGGGCGGCCCTTTGCCTGGGCGCGCGCAAGAGGGACGTCTTCGTGCGCGTCGTCCTGCCGTCGGCCTGGCCCCACATCCTCACCGGGCTGCGGATCGCGCTGGGCTTCTCCTTCATGGGCGTCGTGGCCGCGGAGATGCTGGCCGCCGACCAGGGCATCGGCTTCCTCATCATGCAGAGCACGAACATCATCGCGCCCGCCGAGATGTTCGTGGGCTTCCTGATGCTGGGCACGTTCGGCCTCATCACCGACCAGCTCTTCCGGAT
>WTGD01000132.1 GCA_011523725.1 Nitrospinota bacterium | reverse complement strand
GGTTCAGACCATCGTCAACGAATCCATCCTGAAAGAAAGTGTCCGTAACGTACGAAAACTCTATCAGGAAAGTGGCTATTATTTCGCGCGCGTAGAAGCGGTCCTCAAGGAAAGCGGCGCGAATACGGTGGCCGTCACCCTGGTGATCGACGAGGGGGAAAGCGTCAGCATCGGTTTGATCAATTTCGAAGGCAACGAGAACGCCTCTAAAAGAGAATTGCTTAAGGCCATGGAAACCAGCGAGAAGGGCTTTTTCTCTTTCCTTACGAGTTCGGGGATATTCAACGAAGAGGAGCTGCAGAGGGACTTGGTGCGGATTCGCTTGCTGTATGAGAGCCGCGGCTACGCCAAGGTTCAAGTCAGCCAACCCGTTATTCGCGAGGATCGGGGGAGGAACCGCATCGATATAACGATTCCCATCCGCGAAGGCTTTCGGTACAGAGTTGCTAAAATCGAGGTTCGCGGCGGGGAGGACGTCATCCCCGCAGAAGAGATTCGGCGGAAAATGCTTGTTTTCGCCGGCGATATTTTCAACAAAACCCGTCTGCTCGCCGATGTGCGGAAGATAACAAATCAATTCTCCAACCGAGGCTATGCGTTTGTGGACGTGAACAGTCTCACGAAAACAGACGATAAGAAGAAAACTGTCGACATCACGGTACGAATCAACAAGGGGCGAAGAGTATACATCGGGAAAGTGGTGGTAAAAGGCAATACCCGCACTCGCGAGAACGTGATTCGCCGCAACGTTCGCGTTATTGAAGGGTCTCTGTACAGCGCAACGGGATTGGAGTTGACGCGTCAGCGTCTGAGACGCAAGAACTATTTCGAAACGATGAAGGTCGTAGAAAAACGGCGTCCCGGCAACGATGAAATCCTCGATATCGAAATCGAGGTGAAGGAGAAGCCGACCGGCTCTATAACGGGCGGCCTCGGCGTCAATAGCGACGAGGGCCTTTACGGGCAAGCCGAATTGAGAGAAGCGAATTTGTTCGGTAAAGGCCTGGTTGGCTCTTTGTTCACCAGAGTTTCTTCCCAGCGTTTGGATTTGGTTGCGGAATACTTCGACCCCAGTTTCCGGGATTCCGACTACTCGCTCGGGGGGAGCCTCTTTTTCGTCGATCAGGAGTACGATACTTTCGACAACGAAAGGCAGGGTGCCCGGATAACGGTCGGCAAGGAATTTCAGGAGTTCCTGAGGGGTTTCCTCTCCTATGAAATCGCGGAATCGGAAATCAGCAACGTTTCCGCCAATGCGATATCCACGATTCTTGAGCAGGAGGGTGAGACTTTCCTCGAAAGCAGCATCATTCCGAGGCTGGTCTACGATAGCCTGAACAGACCCATTTTTCCGACGGATGGCACTTACTGGAGCATCGCCTCCACGATTTCTTCATCAGCGTTGGGCGGAAACGTCGACGTTCTCACCGCAGAAGCGGAATTCAGGCAATATCATAACATCGGGGAGCGTTACCGAATCCGCGTTTTGCGGGATTTGGTCTTGAGTTTGAGGGGCAATGTTCGCTTCGTCGAGGCGCTCGATGGCGAAGCGCCCGCGTTCCGTCGTTTGTACGCCACAAGAAGGTACACCGTTCGAGGGTTCACTTCCAGCGACCTGGGGCCGAAGGATCCTCAGGGTGAAGCCATAGGCGGATTCTCCGCCGCTCTCGGCTCTGTTGAATTGACGCATCCTTTCATCGGCCCGACACAGGTTGCGGTTTTCTTTGATATGGGAAACATCTGGGATGAGGATAATGCCTTCGATTTCGGAGAATTGAGATACGGCGCCGGAATCGGCTTGCGCATCGTGACGCCGATCGGCCCCATGCGGCTCGATATCGGATACAAGCTAGACAGAAAAGAGAACGAGCGCAGGAGGGAAGCGCACTTGGGAATCGGGGCCGCGTTCTAGGATCGCGCGTGTCGATTTCGCCTTTGATGAGGAGGATGTCTGAAGTGAGGCGGCATGGTCCATCTGTTTTGATTCTTTCGATGCTTCTCGCCTTCAGCTATGCGGGTTATGCGGAATCGGCGAGTGTGAAATACGGCGTCGTCAATATTCAGCGCGTATTACGGGTTTCGAAAGGCGGCCGGGCAGCGAGTTCGTCTTTGGAGAGGGAAAGAAACAGGCTTCAAAGCGCGATTCGGAAAAGGCGCGACGAATTGAGTATACTTGCGAACAAAGTACGGGATTTACAAGTGGAGATCGAGCAGAAAAGCGGGGTTTGGCGCCAGGAGGAAAAAGAGCGCAAGGCGTTCGACTTGCGTTCCCAAAGAAGGGAGCTCGCGCGCGAGCAGGACAATTTGAGGCGATTGGTGCGAGAGAGCGAACGGGATCTGCAAGATCGCCGAAGAATAGCCACGGAGAAGGTTTTGAAAGAAGTTCGTAGCATTGTTGAGGAAATAGGAAAGCAAGAAGGTTTTGACATCATTGTAGACGAAGCATCCGGTGGAGTTTTGTTCTTCAACCCGCGAGTGGATTTCACAGAGAGGGTGATCAAGCTATACGACCAGAAGAAGAACTAAAATGCTTCTCGCAGACATCGCCAATCTGCTTGGCGGAGAATTGATCGGTGACGGGACTGTAGATATACACGATGTGGCCGAGTATGAAAGAGCTTCGCCGAAAGATTTGAGCTATGTGGAGTCGGCGAAAAAGCTGGGTACGCATTCTGACGCCGGAGCCCTCATCGTTCCTCAGGGTCTGGAAACCAATCGTCCCTCCATCTCTACCAAAAACCCCCGGTTGTCTTTCGCTCGTGCGGTTTCGCTATTCCGACCACCTCGAAAATTCCAGCCGGGAATTGATGCCCAAGCCAGTATCTCCGATACGGCCCATATAGGAGATGGTGTATATGTTGGGCCATTTTCATCTCTTGCCGGTGGTGCAGTGGTAGGCGATAGTTCTTATATCGGGGCGGGTGTGCATGTCGGTGAGAACGTGAACATAGGTTCCGGGTGTTTCGTACACCCGAATTGTGTTTTGTACTCTGAAGTAGAGATTGGGGCGAGAGTCATTCTTCATGCGGGGGTTGTCCTCGGAGCGGATGGGTTTGGATACATTCCCGATGAGGAGGGTCGTATTTTCAAATACCCGCAGACCGGTAGGGTTGTCATTGAAGACGACGTGGAAATTGGGGCGAACAGCACGATAGATCGCGCTACGTTGAGGGAAACGAGAATCGGGCGCGGCACGAAAATCGACAACTTGGTGCAAATCGCGCACAACGTCGTGATTGGGGAGAATTGCATATTAGCGAGCCAGGTGGGCATCTCGGGTAGCGTGAAAATAGGACGGGGCGTCATGATGGGCGGTCGTGTCGGGGTAACGGATCATGTCGAAATTGGTGATGGGGCGAAACTGGGAGCCGATACCGGCGTGCTGAAGAGTCTGGAGGGTGGGAAGGTATATCTTCACAATCCGGCAACGGAAGTTCGTGATGCGCGAAGGCGAATTGCGGTTTTGAGGAATTTGCCGAGGCTATCGGAGAGAGTCAATGAACTCGAAAAAAGGATTGGCAAATTAGAATCATGATGGATAGCCGGCGAATTCAGGAGATAATCCCGCATAGAGATCCGTTTCTTTTCGTCGATCAGGTGACAGCAATCGACCCGGAAGAATTTTCTATTGTAGCCCAGAAAAGCATTACGGAAGACGAACCATGTTTAGAGGGTCATTTCCCAGGCAATCCCATCATGCCGGGTGTATTGATCGTCGAAGCGTTGGCGCAGACCGGCTTGATTTGCCTGTTTGAGTTGAAATTGGCCGATCCGGGCGCTGAATTTTTTTTCACTGGTATCGAGCAGGTGAAATTCAGACGTCCCGTCGTTCCCGGTGATTTGCTGGAGTTGCACGCGAAACTCCTGAAACACAGAAGGACTTTGTGGAAGTTTGAGGGGCGAGCATTTGCAGGGGGTCAGATAGCCGCCGAAGGTATTTTCTCCGCCTACGCCATTCCCCGCTCCCGATAGACAGTGAACGATATAGCCCCCACCTCGTATATCGACCCGGGAGCACAACTCGGGCAGGATTTGAAAATCGGCCCGGGGGCTTTTGTGGGTGCAAACGTGATTCTTCGGGATGGCTGCGAAATCGGACAAAACGCAACCATTCAGGGACCTGCCATTGTAGGCGAGGGGTGCCGGATTTTTCCGAATGCCGTCATCGGCTTGGAGGCGCAGGTTGTTGACTTGCAGTCGGCTTCGGGCGGGGTTGAAATCGGAGCGGGTACGACTATCCGTGAAACAGCGACCATCCATCGTTCTATGCACCAGGGTCAAAATACAATAATAGGTCAAAAATGTTACATCATGGTCGGAGCGCATGTGGGCCATGATAGCCGTGTAGGCGATGAGGTGGTCTTGGTGAACCATTGTTCCTTGGGAGGGCATGCGGAAGTTGGGGACAATAGCTTCATCTCCAACTTCATCGGCGTACATCAGCGTATGCGAATCGGGGAAGGAGTGATTCTGGTAGGCCCCATTGCGGTGAGAAAAGATGTACCTCCTTTCGTCAAAATGGCGGGTGTTCCTTTTCGCGTGGTCGGACTGAATGTGGTCGGTTTGCGCAGAAGAGGCGTTTCGGCCGAAGTGAGAGCGGAAATCAAACGTGCATATGGAATCCTTTTCAACGAGTCGGGTACGATGACGCAGAAAATAGAGAAAATAGAAGCGCAGGCGCCGTTAGGAGTGGAAATTCAATCCGTGGTAGAATTCGTTCGGAATTCGAAGAATGGCATCTATCAAGGCCGCGTGTAAGTGCAAGTTTTTTGCGAGGTTAAGAGCCTATGCTGAATTCTCTGCGAGTTGGTGTCGTCGGCGTCGGCCATATGGGTAGTTATCATGTGGCTGCGCTTTCCGAGCTTTTGGACGTAAATTTGGCGGCTGTCTGTGACTTGGTTCCCAGTCGCGCCCAAGAACTGGCTGACAGATATGATGCGGAGGCGTTTTCTGATCCCGCCGATCTGATCGGTCTTGTAGATGCGGTTACTATCGCTGTACCCACCTTGCAGCATTTTGCGGTGTCGCGATTCTTCCTCGAGAATGGCATCCATGTTCTGGTGGAAAAGCCCATTTGTACCACGATGGAAGATGCCTGGAAATTGTTCGACCTGGCCACCGAAAACAATCTGGTTCTTCACATCGGCCATGTGGAGCGGTTCAATGGGGCTGTTCAGGAGTTGGGTAACATCGTTGATGCGCCCACCTTGGTAGAATGCCGCAGGTTGGGTCCATTCTCGCCGAGAGTGAGAGAAGACGGCGTCGTGCTCGACTTGATGATTCATGATCTGGACATCGTTTTGAGGCTCGTGGATGAGGAAATTGATTTGCTCTCGGCTACCGGATCGAGCGTTCTGTCCGATCGGGATGACGTGGCGAATGTGCAGATTTGCTTCGAGGGTGGGTGCGTGGCGAACCTGACCGCAAGCCGAGTGACGCAGAACAAGATCAGGACGCTTTCCGTATCACAACCAGACGCGTTCATTACACTTGATTATGCGGACCAGGAACTAAGAATTCATCGACAAGCCGTGAGCGAGCACCATTTGACCCGAGAGGAGCTCAAATACCGCGAGCAATTCCAGGTGGAAAGGGTTTTTGTCCACAAAGGCAATCCGCTACAGTTGGAATTGCGGCATTTCTTGCAATCGGTGCAATTCCAGGATGTTGTTTCCGAGCCGGAAAAAGAATTGCGGTCTTTGGAGATTGCCCTGCGGATCGTAGAGATGCTGAAAAGTACCATCCCCTCAATTCACTAAAATTCACCATGCCGGATTCCCTGGAAAGAATAGGCCTCGTCGCAGGTTCAGGCAGGTTGTCATCCGAGTTTGTTGCCAATGCGAAAAAAAGAGGCAAGAAAGTGTCCGTGGTGGCTTTGTCCGCTGAAACTAGGGAAATACTATCAACAGTGGCGGATTCAGTAGTCCACATCCCTCCCACCCAGCCGAATAAAATCATCCGGTTTTTCAGTGATGAAAATGTTAGAGAAATAGGGCTCGTGGGAAAGGTGGAGAAAAGTCTCTTGTTCCAATCTTTGCGTTTCGATTTGACGGTTCTGCGCTTCATGAAGAATGCCAAGAATATGGCCGATGCGACGATCATGGATGCCGTTATCGAGTTTGTCGAAGAAAACGGGATGAAGGTTGTGCCGCAAACGGAGTATCTCGAGCATCTCATTACCTCTCGTGGGAACATCACGAATAAGAAGTTGCGCCAGAATCAGCGAAAAGACGCGGAATATGCGTTTCGGATGGCCCGGAGCGTTGCGGCCTTGGATATCGGCCAGACCGTGGTGGTTCACAAGGGGATGGTAGTCGCAGTCGAGGGCGTCGAGGGTACGAACGAGGCGATTCGACGGGGATGCGCTCTCGCCGGGAAAGGCGCTGTTGTTTGCAAGGTAGCCCGTCCAAAGCAGGACATGCGCTACGATGTACCTACAGTGGGACCCGAGACCTTGCAGGTGATGCGCGAAGGCGGCGCTTCTGCGTTGATCCTGGAGGCTGGGCGAACTTTTCTTATCGCTCGTGAGCGTTTAATTCGGGAGGCCGATGTAAGCGGTATCATCGTAGTCGGCTGGTCGGAAAATGACATCGGATGAGCGCTCGACGAACGACGTCATGGTGCTCGCCGGAGAGCAATCCGGAGATGTTCACGCTGCGAATCTGGTGAAAGCACTTGCCGCCAAGGTGCCCAACCTCCGTCTGTCCGGGATGGGTGGGCAATTGATGGCAGAGGCGGGTGTGGAGTTACTTCATGATATCGGCGACATATCCATCGTTGGTTTCGCCGGCATCCCCCGCATTTATCCCAAGTTGAGAAAAATTAAAAAAGATTTGTTGAGGAGGGTCGCAGAGCGCAAGCCAAAGGCGGTGATTTTTGTGGATTATCCGGGCTTTAATCTTTCGTGCGCGGGCGCGGTGCGCAAACTGTCGCAGCCGCCGAAATGCATATATTTCATCACCCCCCAGGTATGGGCCTGGTGGAAAGGCCGCGCCCGCACCATTGCGGAAGTTTTTGATCTGGTCCTGAACATATTTCCGTTCGAGCCTCGAATTTTTAACGAATTGGGCGGAAAAGCCGTGTTCACCGGCAATCCCATCGCCTATGAACTTCGAGATGCGCCTTCCAGGGAGAGCGCCCGGCGCTCACTGGGCTTATCGATGAGCGATAAGGTGATCGCGCTTCTTCCGGGCAGTCGCCTCAAGGAAATTGATTTTCACGTAGATGCCATGGTGGATGCCCTGGAGATTATCCATACCCAGACGCCGGGGGTGCGCTTTTTGATTTCAGAGGCGATTTCGTTGCCGAAGGGGTACGTTGCGAACTGCTTGAAGTCATCTGGTATCGAGATACGAGTCGAGAGAGGTGATGCAAAAAAAGTGATTCGCGCGGCCGACGCCGTAGTTGTGGCGAGCGGTACGGCTTCTCTCGAAACGGCGCTTTTGGGTGTGCCGATGGTCGTTCTGTATGCCGGGGATATGCTTTCGTATACGCTGTTGAAATATTTTTTGGTTCAAGTGGATTATATCAGCCTTGTAAATTTGTTGTCCGGTTATGAGGCGGTTCCCGAGTTGTGTCAGAAACAGGTGCGCGCACAACCCATTGCAAATGCCTTGAGGGAAGTGCTTTTGAATGATGGCGTGAGAGGAAGACAAGTCAAGGCATTCGAGAGAATTCAAAAAGCTCTGCAAGGGGCAAATCCATATGAATGCGCTGCGACGCATATAGCGGCGGAACTCGGTTTTGAGACGCAGGGTGCATAGCATGAATGAAGATTCAATTGCCTATGATGAATGGGGCCGGAATCCCGATGCGCCGCTTTCGGCATGGCTGGGAGGCTTGGTCATCGCGGGTTATCTGAAAGCGGTCTATGCCACTTCGTCGATGATCGTGCCGGAAACGGAATCGAATGAAAAAATGAGCCGCAAGCGTAATGAAAAATTTATCTGGGCGCTCTGGCATCATCATTTGGGGCTGCCTTGCTTCTTTAATGTGTATCATTCTCACCGCACATGTATGGCGAGTAGAAGCCGGGACGGAGAATTACTCGCTCAGGTGATGTCCCGGCTCGATACCCATTGCGTGAGAGGCTCTTCCTC
>WTGD01000130.1 GCA_011523725.1 Nitrospinota bacterium | reverse complement strand
ACACATACTCGATGCCTGGAGGCGCGCATGAACACGGGGGCGGAGCCGCTCGCCTCTGCGGAGGGCGGGAGGCCTTTCGCGGGATACGACCTGGACTCGCGTTTTTACGACGAGATGTTCGACGCGGGCGGGACGCCGCACGATGCGTGCGGGCGGCTGAAAGCCGCGCTCGCCGAACTGAATCCTGAGGACCTGGAAAAACTCCAGGAGGGCGTCTACCGCCGCTTTTTGTATGAGGGCATCACCTTCACGGTGCTCGACGCCGAGGAAGCTATCGAGCGGATCATCCCCATCGACTGCGTGCCCCGCCTTCTCACGGCGGCGGAGTGGGACCACATCGAACGCGGCCTCAAGCAGCGCCTCGCCGCGCTCAACCTGTTCCTGAAGGACGTCTACCACGAGGGCCGGTGCCTGCGCGAGGGGCTCGTGCCGGTCGACCTCGTGCTCGGGTGTCCACAATACCGCATGGAGATGCGTGGCCTGAAAGTCCCCCACGACGTCTACGTCGCCGTCTGCGGGACCGACATCGTCCGCACCCACGAGGGGTTCGCCGTCCTGGAGGACAACCTGCGCGTCCCCTCGGGCGTTTCCTACATGCTCGCCTGCCGGAACGCCCTCAAGGAGGTGCTGCCCAGGCTCTACCGCGAGCACCGGGTGCGCGAGGTGGCCGATTACGCCGAGCATCTCCACGCCACGCTCGTCTCCCTGGGCCACTCGCCGAGGGAGCCGAACGTGGCGGTGCTCACGCCGGGCATCTTCAATTCCGCCTACTACGAACACGCCTTCCTCGCCGGCGAAATGGGCGTCGATCTCGTGGAAGGCCAGGACCTGATCGTCCGCGATGCCGCCCTGTACGCGCGGACGACGGCGGGGCTTCGGCGGATCGACGTGCTCTATCGCCGCGTGGACGATGATTTCCTGGACCCGTTGACGTTCCGGGGCGAATCGGCCCTCGGCGCGGCGGGCCTTTTCCACGCCTACCGCGCGGGAAACCTCGTGCTCGCCAACGCGCCGGGAACCGGCGTGGCGGACGACAAGAGCATCTACGCCTACGTTCCGAGGATCATCCGCTATTTCCTGGGCGAGGAGCCGATACTCGCCAACGTCGAGACGCACCTTTGCCGCGAGCCCGAAGGGCTGGCTTACACGCTGGAGCACCTGGACGAACTCGTGGTGAAGGAGGTCGGCGGATCGGGCGGCTACGGGATGCTTATCGGTCCCCACGCCACCGCGGCCGAGCGCGCGGCCTACGCTGAGCGGCTGCGCGCGGACCCGGCGAACTTCATCGCCCAGCCCACGCTCGCGCTCTCGCGCTCGCCGTGCTTCGTCGAGGGGGGCATCGAGCCGCGCCACGTGGACCTGCGCCCCTTCGTGCTCCAGGGGCGCGATGAGCAGCACGTGGTGCCCGGCGGGCTGTGCCGCGTCGCGCTCCGGCGCGGCAGCCTCGTCGTGAACTCGAGCCAGGGCGGGGGCTGCAAGGACATCTGGGTGCTGGAGTCGTAACGGTCGATTCCGACCGGGGAGGGTTGCTGAAAAAGGCCTCTTTTTAGAGGTTAGAGGGGGCGTCCCTCGACCGGAAAGGCAACCCCCCCTACCCCCCCTTGACAGGGGGGTATAAAAAGGCGATGCGACCCCGCCGAGGCGATAACCCCAGCTGAGGCGATGCGCCCCGCCGGGCAAAGGGGGTTTTGTTTTTTCTTGCCCCCCTGACAAGGGGGGGTAGGGGGGTTGGTTTTTCAGGCAGGAGGAGGACGAACGGAGCGGGGTTTTGTTCGTCATTCCGGCGAAAGCCGGAATTCATTTGTTCTGTCTTTGTTTTTGATTTTCAGATTGGTTCCCGCCAATGGCGGCATGCAACGGAATATGGGCGGGCACAGGCAATCCCTCCCTCTTCGGTCGGGATTGACCCCTACGGGCATCATCGGGTCGTGAAGGAGAACTCTCATGCTGGCGCGGGTCGCCGCCGATTTCTACTGGATGGGCCGCTACGTCGAGCGCGTCGAGCAGACGGCGCGTCTTCTCGAATACCAACTCAACCGGCTTGTCGACCGCTCCGTCGATGAACTGGCCGTCGGGTGGGCGGCGATATACCGGGCGCTGGGGCAGCCCCCGCCCGAAGCGATTTCGGGCGTCGAGGAGGCCGAGGCCTACCTCATTCCCGACGCCTATACGCTCGCGGGCAACCTCGTGGAGGAGGGCGCGCACCCCGACTCCATCCTCTCGTGCTGGAGGCAGGCGCGCGAGAACGGCCAGCGCGTGCGGGCGCAGCTTCCGCTCGCGATATGGACGCGCCTGAACCAGGGCTATCTCTGGATGCGGGAGGTGGATTTCGCCCGGGAGTGGGAGCAGGCGCCGACCCGGCTCACGCTCGACATCATCGACCGCATGCGGCTCTTCGCGGGCGTGGTGCACTCGACGATGCCGCGCGACGACGCCTGGCGCTTTCTCGAACTGGGCCGCTTCATCGAGCGGGCGCAGCACCAGGCCGCGCTCCTGGGGGCCTGGGTCGAGTTCACGCATCCGAGATGGGGCGTCGCCGCGCTCTCGTGGGCGGATTTGCTTCACGTGTGCCGCGCGTACGAAATCTACTGCCGCCGCCATTCGATGAAGGTGCGCCGCGAAGACGTGCTCGGTTTCCTTGCCCGCGACCCTGAGCTTCCCCGCTCGCTTCGCTTCTCGGCGCAGCGGATCGAGGAGGCGCTCGCCGGCATCGACCCGCTCGGCGCGCGCTACCCGCTCGAACCGCCGCACCGGATGGCGCTCCGCCTCACGGCGGCCATCGAGATGGATGCGGCGGGCTCGGCGGAGGTGGATTCGGGCGCGTTCTGCCGCGCGATTGGAAACGACACCCGCGCGCTCCACGACCTCGTGATGGTGGCCTACGTCAACCGCTCCCTGGCCGAGGAGGTTTCGGCGTGATAGTGAGCTACACAGTCGAGCACGCTATGCGCTTCGACTACCAGACGCCCGTTCAGGCTTCGGTGATGACGCTCTACCTGTGCCCGCTGCGCGACCGCGCCCAGACCTTGTGCGAGTTCTCGCTGCGCACCGACCCCGAGGGCCGGCTCTTCGAGTTCACCGACCCGTTCGGCAACACCGCGCACTTTCTGGACCGTCCCCGTCCGCACCCGCGCTTCGAGGTGCGGGCGCGCTCGCGCGTGGAGGTGGGCCCCTTGACCGCTGCGCCCGAGAGGCTCGAGCCCGGCGCGTCGGAGGCGCTTCTGAGCGCCGTCCGCACGCCCGAGCTCTGGCCGCTGGCGCACCCGAGCCGTTTCGTTCGCCCGAGTCCGGCGCTGGAGGGGTTCGTGGCGGCCCACGGCATCGCTCCCGGGGACGACCCCCTCGTGAGCGTGCGCGAACTTTGCGCAAAACTCCATGACGTTTTCGAGTACATTCCGGGCCATACCCAGGTGGATTCGCCCATCGAGGACATCCTGGAGACCGGCCGGGGGGTCTGCCAGGACTACGCGCACGTGATGGCCTCCATCGTGCGCGGCTGGGGGGTTCCGTGCCGCTACGTGTCGGGCTATCTGGGTCCCGAAGCCGCGGGCGAGGCCACCGGCGAGAGCCACGCCTGGGTGGAGTGCTGGTTTCCCGGCGTGGGATGGGTGGGCTTCGACCCCACCAACGACACCGAGGGAGACGAGCGCCACGTCCGCGTGGCGGTGGGCCGCGACTACGCCGACGTGCCCCCGAGCCGGGGCGTGTTCCGGGGAAACGGCGTCTCGACGCTCGAAACCGAGGTGAGAATCGAGCGGCGCCCGGAGAATCCGGCTTAAAGAGCATCTCGCAGCGGGCGGCTCTTGACGCGCCGCCGCCGCGCGCCGAGGATTCGCCCGTTCAGGTTTCTGCATCGAATCGTCGAGTGGAGGAGAAAATGCGGTTTTCACTGAAGAAGCTGTGCGCCGTCGTGGTCGCCTCGGGGTTGTGCGCCGTCCTGGGTGCGGCGGGAGCGAGCGCCGCCGAAGAAGCGAAGCCTTCGGGCTGGTACGTGGGCCTGGGCCTGGGGATCAACAAGACTTCCACCCTCGAACAGGCGGGCCACAACCGCGACAATATCTGCTATCCCGAAGACGACTGCAGCCACCTCGCAGGCGGCGCGCCCGAGGGCTACCGGTGGTACTACGACCTGGAGGCGGACGACGGCGCCGTGTTCGAGATTTCGGTCGGCCGCACCATGGGCGCATTCCGCCTGGAGCTGGCGCTGGCCCAGCGGAAAAACGACCTCGAGCAGAAATTCACCGACATCACCTATCTGGACGGCTCGCGCAGCGTGCCCGCCCGGGACAGCAACTACGAGAGCAGAACCTCGGGCGGCGTCGACGAGTTGACGACGCGCACCCTCTCGCTGAACGCCTACTATGATTTCTCGATTGCTGGGAGCCGCTTCACGCCCTACGTGGGCGCGGGCGTGGGCGTTTCGTTCGTCGAGCTGTCCGGCGTGTATTTCGAGGCATGGTACTCGTGCAAGGACCCTTCGACGGACTGCGACATGCCGGAGCAGTACAACGGCCGCCAGAATGAGGACCTGACCGACACGGTCTTGTCCGCGCACCTCCACGCCGGTCTCGACTACCGCATGAGCGGGCGGATGCAACTCGGCCTGAAACTCACCTACTCCATGGTGGACGACATGGAGGACGCCGAAGGCGGCTACGACTTCCACCCGGTCGCCGGCCTTTCCAACTTCACCACGATCAGCGGGATGAACCACTGGTCCGTGATGTTCGGTGTGAAGTATTTCTTCGGGGAGTGATAGAATGCGGACATCACCCGGGAAACCGTATGTGCTCGCGACTGCGCTGGCGATATGCGCGCTCCTCGGCGCGGCGGGAGCGAGCTTCGCCCAGGAGGCGAAGCTCTCCGGCTGGTACGTGGGCGCCAGTGTCGGAGTCAGCAAGACTTCCGGCATGAAGCAGGCGGGCTGGAACCGCGAAAACACCTGCTATCCCGTGGACGACTGCAGCCACTTCGCAGACGGCGCGCCCGACGGCTACCGGTGGTACTACGACCTGGATGCGGACGACGGCGCCGCCTTCGAGATTTCGGTCGGCCGCACCCTGGGCGCATTCCGCCTGGAACTGGCGCTGGCCCAGCGGAAGAACGACACGGAGCAAAAATTCACCGACATCACTTTTTTCGACGGCTCCCGCAGGGTGCGCGACGAAAACAGCAACTACGAGAGCAGATCCGCGTCCGGCATCGATTCCCTGACGACGCGCACCCTCTCGCTGGACGCCTACTACGACTTCTCCCTTGCGGGCAGCCGCTTCACGCCCTACGTGGGCGCGGGCGTGGGCGTTTCTTTCCTCAAGCTGGCCGGGCTGTATTTTCAGTCGTGGTACTCGTGCAAGAACCCCGCATCGGACTGCGATATGCCGGAGCGCTACAACGCCCACCAGGATACGGATCTCTCCGATACCGTTTTATCGACACATCTCCACGCCGGCCTCGACTACCGCGTGAGTGAGCGGGTGCTGGTGGGCGCGAAGCTCTCCTACGCCATGGTGGGCGACATGAAGGACGCGAAAGGCGAATACCTGAGGCATCCGGCCTCCGGCGTTTCCAACTTCACCACGATCAGCGGGATGAACCACTGGTCGGTGATGTTCGGCGTGAAGTATTTCTTCGGGGAGTGATGGGGTCTCCCTGAGCGCGATAATGGGATAAGCGGCGCACACGAACCAAGGATATGACTTATGGCGGGAATCTGGACGAACGGCGGCGAAGGATGGGAATGGGGCAAGCCTCGGGCGTTCGAGGATGAAGCCAAACTGCATGAGCTCATCAGTGAGAACCCTCAATTCCTGCCGCTGAGCGGTTCTCCGCGCCTCGTGGTGCTGGGTTCTGAAACATGGCTGGGAAACGGATACGCGGACATCCTTGCGGTTGAATCCTCCGGTCGTCCCGCGATCATCGAAGTGAAGCTGGAGCGTAACCCCGAAGCGCGGAAAGCCATCGTGTCGCAGATTATCGCGTATGCGGCCTTTCTCCAGGGATTCAGTATCGAGGACCTTGAGCGGGGGCCTCTTCACAGGTTTCTTGCAGATGCGGGGCATGAATCCATATTTGATGCGGTGAAGGCTGAGGACCAGGAGGGGGCGGTAGATGCCGATTCGTTCATGGCCTCGTTGCAAGACCATCTTAGCTCAGGAAACTTCCGCTTGGTCCTCGTGTTGGATGACGTTCCAGCCGAACTGGAAAGAGTGGTCGCTTATCTGGATGCAATCACCGTCCAGGCGCTGACGATCGACCTGATCACGCTCAAGGTCTATGAAGTAAACGGAGCACAGGTCGCTCTGCCCCAGCGCGTTTCGCCCGATCTCGGCGCGTATCAACCAGCCGGCGGCTCTAGGTCCACCGCGCCCCGGGGAAGGCTCACCGACGGCTCTGACGCATTTCGGGCTTCAATCGCCGACACCATCGGCGAGACCCGAGAGATGTTCAATACATTGATTGCACGGGCGGAAGAATGGGGCGCCTTGCCTAACGTGCGCCTCTCCACTTTCATGGGCGTCAAGGGAGAAAACTACACCCTCCTGCCGCGCATCATGCCGGACAAAGCCGGCCTCGTGACCATCTGGAACTTCAGGCAGCGGCCCTCTATCACGGTATGGCGAAAGGTGTTCGAGCGGCACGCTCCCGAGGCGCTCGAATCCGTGGATCGGATCATCAAGCCGGACAGAATCGGGCAGGGAACCACGCTCAAGGAAATCACGCCGGAAATCCTCGAAGCGTTGACTCGGGCGTATCAAGAGGCGAATGGGGACTGAGCACACACCCCCACCCGCGTTGACATCGCACCCGCCCGCGTCCAGAATGCGCCCGTGCGTCACGAGGCAGGTCGATTCTCCGATGAGACGATAAACAGAAGGTGAACCATGAGCCGGGACTTCATGCGCTCGCGCGTATCAAGCGGCCCTCTGGGCGACATCCTCGAAAAAGTCGAGGCGGGGCTGCGTCTCTCTTTTGATGAGGGCGTGCGCCTCTATGAGGCCCAAGACATCAACGCCGTCGGCTACCTGGCGAACGTCGTCCGCGAGCGCCTCCACGGGAACCGCACCTACTACAACGTGAACAGCCACATCAACTACTCGAACATCTGCGTGCTCTGGAAGGCATGCAAGTTCTGTGCGTTCGGCAAGAAGGAAGGCCAGCAGGACGCCTACGCGTATTCGCTGGAGGAAATCTTCAAGATGGCGGAGACGCTGGGCCGGGGCCGCACCGAGTTCCACATGGTGGGCGGCCTGCACCCCGACCTTCCCTTCGACTACTACCTGGAGATGATCCAGGGCATCAAGGAGATGCACCCCCAACTGCACCTGAAAGTCTTCACGGCGACGGAGATACGCTTTCTTGCCGATCACGTCGCGAAGATGAGCGTCGAGGAAACGCTGGATCATCTGGTGCGCTCGGGCCTCGGTTCGCTCACGGGCGGCGGGGCGGAGATTTTCGCCGAACCCACGCGTTCTAAAATCTGCAAGGGCAAGCACTCGGGCGAGGACTGGCTCGAAATCCACCGCATCGCCCACAACAAGGGCATTCGCAGCACCTGCACCATGCTCTACGGCCACGTGGAATCGAACGAGGACCGCGTGGACCACATGCTCAAGCTCCGGGACTTACAAGACGAGACGGGCGGCTTCACCACCTTCATCCCGCTCGCGTTCCATCCCGAGAACACGCAGATGGACGACATCCCCCCCACGGGCGGGATGCTCGACATCAGGAACTACGCAGTCGGCCGCCTCCTGCTCGACAACATCCCCCACATCAAGGCGTACTGGATCATGGTGGGTCAGGCCGTCGCGCAAATCTCGCAGCGCTTCGGCGTGGACGACCTGGACGGCACCGTCGTTCAGGAGAAGATCTACCACATGGCGGGCGCGAAGACGCCGCACGAACTCACCGTGAACGACATCCGCCGCCTCATCAGAGAGGCGGGGCGCGAGCCCGTCGAGCGCGACACGCTCTACCGGGAAGTCACGCGCCAGGGAGATCAATGGGCCGTCCACGCCTGAACACCGCCATGAAGCTCGGCACCGTCCCCTTCCTGAACGCCAGACCCCTCACGGTAGCGCTCGAGGAAAACCCGGCGGTCGAACTCATCGTCGAACCCCCCTCGAAGCTGGCGCAAATGCTGGAGCGGGGCGAGGTCGACGGCGCGCTCGTCTCC
>WTGD01000025.1 GCA_011523725.1 Nitrospinota bacterium | reverse complement strand
GGTGCGAGAGGATGAGGTGCTCCAGATGCAGCAGGAAATCTTCGGGCAGCGCCTCGCCTTCCGCGAATACGCCTTCGCGCCCCGCCCATTCGCGGGCGATGTCGCGCCCCAGGACGATGTGGCCGAGGAGGCGGCCGGCAGGGGTGTAGTGCGTCGCGCCCTCGGTGGAGAGTTCCTCGAGCTTGCCGATGTCGTGCAGGAGCGCGCCCGCGACGAGCAGGTCCTTCGAGACGTCGTATTTATCCGCCAGGTAGAGGCACGTTTTCGTCACCGAAAGCGTGTGCTCGAGCAGTCCGCCCAGATAGGGATGGTGAATGCGCTGGGCGGCGGGCCACTCGCGGAATTTCACCTCGTAGGCGTCCAGTATGGCGGTGAGATAGGCGGCCACGAGCGGGTGGCAGCCGCCCGCGATGCGCTTCGCCTCCTCCCACATGACGTCGATGTCATAGGGCGTGCGCTGCACGCAGTCCTCGGGCCGGAAACCGCTCTCGTAGTCCTGCTCGTTCACCCGGCGGACGCGCTCCACCCGGAGCTGCAGGCGGCCCTGGTAGTTCTCGGCGGCGGCGCGCACCTTGATGAAATCGCCCGCCCCGATCGTCCCCTGCACCTGCGTCGCGGGCTCCCAGACCTTGGCGGGAACTTCGCCCGTGGCGTCTTCCAGGGTCAAATCGAGATACGCCCGGCCCGCGCGGCTCTCGCGCGCCTCGTATTCGCGGATCTTGAAGAAAGAATCGAACCGCTCGCCCTCTTGCAGCGTCGCTATGTCAGCCATGATTCGTCGAACCCGTCCTCATCCAGAGAAAACCTAATTATCCGGCGATATGTATCGCGATTCGTTATTGTAGGGGCAAGGGGGCTGAAGCCGCAATGAAAGGGGTTGTTGAAAAAGCCGCCCGCTCGTCATTCCCCAGCCCATAAAACCAACCCCCCCTCCCCGATCGGAATTCATCCCCAAAGGCGCAGGAGCTTGCCCCGCACCGGCTGGATATGGAGAAGCTGTTCGGTGATAATGCGGGCTAAGGCATTTTTCAATCTGATATCCATGGAGAAGACGCATGGCAATCCTCAAGGCGCGGCCCCGGGAGGTGGAAATCGACCTGGGCCGAACCGCTTTCATCGTGGTCGACATGCAGAACGCTTATGCGAAGAAGGGCGGAATGCTCGACCTGGGCGCGGGCATCGACGAGGCCCGCACGAACCCCGTCATCAATGCCCATCAGCGCCTGCTGACTGCTGCGCGCGCGGCAGGCGTGAAGGTCATCTATCTCCAGTTCGGCTACAAGCCCGACTTGAGCGACGCGGGCGGGCCGCAGTCGCCCAACGTGCGCAAGCACATGGCGTTCAAGATGATCGAGGAGCGCCCGGAGGACCGCGACAAGCTCATCATCGAGGGGACGTGGGGGTGGGAGATCATCGACGAGCTCAAGCCCGAGCCGGACGACCTGGTGGTGAAGAAAGCCCGCTACAGCGGCTTCGCGGGAACGACGCTGGAAAACCAGCTGAACGGCCTCGACATCCGGCACATCCTCTTCACCGGCGTTGCCACGAACGTCTGCGTGGAGAGCACGGCGCGCGAGGCCTATTTCCGCGAGTTCTGGCCCATTCTCGTAGAAGACGCGATGGATCACACAGGACCCGACTTCACCCGCCAGGCCACGCTCTACAACTTCGAATCGAAATTCGGCTGGATAACGAAAACCGAAGACGTGCTGGACATGCTGGAACGCAACCAGGCCACGTAGCCAGCTCTACGAAGCGCAACCACGGGGATGGACATATCCGTGATCGCGCCTCGTAGGGACAACCCTCCGTGGTTGTCCTTCGTCGGATGGACGACATCGGACAGGCACGGGGGCCTGTCCCTACGGTCATCATACGAGGGGATGTGTAGGGGCCGCATACCATGCGGCCCTGCCTTTTCTTTTTCACGATACGGGTCGCATGTGAGGGCTGTTGAAAAACCCTGTTTCACGAGCGGGCGGACACACAGGTCCGCCCCTACAACCCCATCGCATTTTGCGTAGGGGCGGACCTGTGTGTCCGCCCATCCCCTCGGGAGTGGCCCGCATGCCGTGAACCGGAAGGGTCGCATGTATGCGACCCCTACAAGGGCTTTTTCAACAATCCCCTCAAGGGGGGAGTGGAATTCAAAGGCGGGCGCGATGGTTTCCGTAGCGGACAACCACGGGGGCAGGACAACCCCGAGGAGGGATTGTCCCTACGAGGCGGAGCGGCGCGTTATCATTAGTTTTTCGGGATGCCCTTGAAGGCGTCTTTGCCCCAGAGGTCCCTGAGCCTGTTGTCGCGGCCGCACGAGAAGCGGTAGTAGCGGTAGCGGAACGAGTTATTCTTGTAATAGTTCTGGTGGTAATACTCGGCGGGGTAGAAAGCCGCGGCGGCGAGTATCGGGGTGACGATCTTTTTACCGAGCTTCTTTTCCGCCGCCTTCCTGGAGGCCTCCGCCGCCTTGCGCTGCTTCTCGTTAAAGGCGAAGACGGCGGTGCGGTAGGAATCGCCCCGGTCGCAGAACTGGCCGCCGTCGTCGGTCGGGTCGACCGAGTGCCAGAAGGCGGTGAGCAGCGCCTCATAGCTGACCTTCGCCGGATCGTAGGTGATCTCCACCGCCTCGTAGTGCCCCGTGTCGCCATAGGTGACCTGCTTGTAGGTCGGGTTTTTGGTCTTGCCGCCGGTATAGCCCGAAGTCGTCGAGACCACGCCCGGCACCTTGTCGAAATCAGACTCCACGCACCAGAAGCAGCCGCCGGCGAAGATCGCCTTTTCGAGATTCTGCGCGCTCACAGCCTGCGTGCAGAGTAAAAACACGGCGGCAATCGTCAGAATGGTCCATTTCATGATCAATCTCCGTTGTGGCGGCTCTGCCTGCACATCATCACTTGTCTGTATCGTCCGTCCGAAACGCAAACCGGCGTCGACTACGCTGCTTCCCTCAACGTGCGAGCGGGGTCTCCGGTGTGAAGTTCATCGATGGCGGCTATGAAAGCGTGACGGGCAGGTAATCCACCAGTTTCAGGACAACCATACACACGAACAGATAGTAGCCTTACGCCACCCTTCAGATCAACGTCGCGCCCGTCGCGGGGTCGAAAGCGTGGAGGCGCCCCGGGTCGGGGCGGAGGCGGACGCTCTCCCCCTGGCTCACATGGACGCTGGTCTCCACCCGCGCGGTGAGGGAGGCGCCACCCACGCTCAGGTCGAGGAAGATGTCCGACCCCACCGGCTCGATGATCTCGACCGCCCCGTCGATCCCGCCTTCGGCGTCCAGGCGCATGTCTTCGGGCCGGATCCCGAATACGACCTCCCCGCCCTCGCGTCCCTCAAGCCCGCCCGCGCGCTCCGCCGGCAGGGGAACCCGGAAGCCGGCGCCTTCGAGGAATATCCGCCCTTCTTCGGCGCGCACCGTGGCGGAGAGGAAGTTCATCGCGGGACTCCCGATGAAGCCCGCCACGAACTGGTTCGCCGGGTTCTGGTATACCTCCATCGGGGGGCCGACCTGCTGGATGACCCCTTCGTGCATGACCACGATCCTGTCCCCCATGGTCATCGCCTCGACCTGATCGTGCGTGACGTAGACCGAGGTGGCGGCGAGGTGCTGGTGGAGCTTGAGGAGTTCCACCCGGGTCTGGACCCGCAGCTTGGCGTCGAGGTTCGAGAGGGGCTCGTCGAAGAGGAAGACGCGCGGGTCGCGCACGATGGCTCGCCCGAGCGCGACGCGCTGGCGCTGCCCGCCGGAGAGCTTGCCCGGGTAGCGCCCGAGCAGGGTCTCGATCCCCAGGATGCCGGCGGCGCTCTTGACCCTGCGGTCGATCTCGCCCTTGTCGACCTTGCGCATCTTGAGGCCGAAGGCCATGTTCTTGTAGACGCTCATGTGGGGGTAGAGCGCGTAGTTCTGGAACACCATGGCGATGTCGCGGTCGCGCGGATGCACGTCGTTCAGCACGCGGCCGTCGAGGAGGATGCGCCCGCTCGTGATCTCCTCGAGACCCGCGATCATCCGGAGCGTTGTGGTCTTGCCGCACCCCGAAGGCCCCAGCAGCACCACGAACTCCCCGTCGTGGATGGTGAGATTCACCTCCTTGACCGCGACCACCTCGCCGAAGTCCTTGGTGAGGTCCTCGAGCAGCACTTCTCCCATCTCAAATTCCCCTCTCTGCGAGAAGCACTTTGGACACCCGCGTGGAATGATTCCCCCTCCATGGGGGCTGTTGAAAAAACCCCTTCTCGCCTGGAATCCATCCCCCACCGATGGGTGAGAGATTGCGGGAGCGTTTCCATGCGTCCGCCCCATGAGGTCGCCATGTCCCATCATTCCGCATTTGGGGTGTAGGGGTCGCATACATGCGACCCGCATGCCGGGCTAGAAGGGCCGCATATATGTGTGGGGCGGCCCCGAGGAGGGGCCGCCACCTACAATAGAATCTCGCCCGAACCGTAAGGGGTTTTACAACATCCCCGCATGGGACCGGAAGACGAGTCTTCACGGTCCTGCCGGCTGAAAACAAGTTTCGCAAAGGCGCTTTCATGTTCCTTACTCCTTGAGCCCGGTGAGCGTGATGCCGCGGACGAAGGCGCGCTGGAAGAACAGGAAGATGAATGCCGCCGGGATCATCCCCAGGACCGCGAGCGCCATGATTTCATGGTAGGCGGCCGAATCGATGCCCTCCATCTGGGCGAGGCCGAGCGGGAAGGTCTTCAAGTCGTCGGTCGTCGCCACGATGAACGGCCAGAGGAACTGGTCCCAGTTGTCGCGGAAGGCGAGCAGCGCCAGCGCGCCGAGCGCGGGCTTGCAGTTGGGGAGAATGATGCGCCAGAAGATGCCGAACTCGCTGCATCCGTCCATCCGCGCCGCCTCGATGAGGGAGTCCGGGATGTCCCTGATGGACTGGCGCATGAGAAAGACGCCGAAAGCATCCACCGCCAACGGGGCGATCAGCCCGCCGTATGTATTGACGAGGCCCAGTTCCCGCACCACGAGGAAGGTGGGCACCAGAACGATCTCGAGCGGGAGCATCAGCGTGCTCAGAATCAGGCGGAAGCACAACTCCCGGTGGCGGAAGCGGAACTTGGCCAGGCCGTAGCCCGCCAGGGTGCAGAAAACGAGGTTCCCCGCCATGACCGCAAAAGCCACGACGAAGCTGTTGTAGAAATAGACCCCGAAAGCCCCTTTGGACAGGGCGTTGGGGTAGTTCACCCACTGGATCTCATCCGGTATCCACTTAATGGGGAGATCGAAAACCTCAATCCCCGTCTTGATGGAGGAGGAGACCATCCAGAAGTAGGGAAGGAGCATCACCACGACGCCCCCAACCGTGAGCAGGGATATGAGGGCGCCGCCCAGGCGGAGCATCGTCTTTCGTCTCATTCCACACCTCCCCGGCGCAGGAGCCGCAGCTGTATCAGGGTCAGGCCGAAAAGAAAGACGAACAGCACCATCGACGCCGCGGCGGCCTCCCCCATACGGAAGAAGGCGAAACCCGTCTCGTAGATGAAGTACGGGAGCACCCGGGTGGTCCCGTTGGGGCCGCCTTCGGTCATGACCAGCGGGTTCAGGAACACTTTTACGGCCGAGAGGAGAGACAACACCATGACGAACATTATCGTGGGAAGAAGCAGGGGGACCGTCACGTAAAAGAAGCGCTGGAACACGCCCGCGCCGTCGATGATGGCCGCCTCGTGATACTCCTTCGGGATGGCCTGTAAGCCCGCCAGGTAGATCACGCCGAACAGCGGGATGCCCCGCCAGATGCCGATGGCGATGAGGGCGGGCAGCGCGGATTCCTCCATCGAGAGCCAGTTGATGCGGCCGACGCCGAAAGTCTCCAGGATCGTGTTCACCAGGCCGAAGGGGTGGTACATGAACTTCCACACCATGGCCACGACGATCTGCGACATCGCAATGGGGAAGAAGTACGCCAGACGGATGACCGCCCTCCCCGGCATCCGACGGTTCAGGAGGAGGGCGAGGCCCAGCGCGAAGAACCACTCCGGGATGGAAACCCCGAACATGTACTTGACCGAGACCCAGAAAGACTGGTGAAAGAGCGGGTTCTCCCAGAGGAGTCTATAGTTCTCAAGGCCGGTGAACACCGGCGGGCTCATGAGGTCGTAGCGGAAAAAACTCAGCCGCAAAGCCTGGAGCATGGGGTAGAACTTGAAGATGACGAGATGGATGAGCGCAGGCAGAACGAAGAAGAACCCCGCCCAGCGGAGGTGGCTGTGGAGGGAGCGTTTCCCCCCGCCGGCCGCCCACCGCCGCAGCAGGGATGCGGATCT
This sequence comes from Nitrospinota bacterium, assembly GCA_011523725.1. Lineage (GTDB taxonomy): Bacteria > UBA8248 > UBA8248 > UBA8248 > UBA8248 > Bin107. Next base: position 1,921 of record WTGD01000025.1, on the reverse strand, counting down.
CCGGATCATCGAAGGTGAAGCCTGCCCGGCTCCGATCTCGCGATCCATCGGTTCTCCAGCCTACTTCTTGGCCAGCGCCGCGTCGATTTCCTTACACGCCTGGTCGAGCGACTTTTTGGAGTCTTCCTTCTTCAGGACCACGCGCTCCATCGCCCGGTGAATGGCCTGGTTGAGCTCGAGTATCTTGTCGGAGCGCTGCAGGAAGCGCCCGTTCGAGATGTCCTTGACGAACACGCCCAGGTAGTTTTTCGTACGCGCCTCCTCCATCCCGGGGAGGTTCAGGAAGTTCTTGTCGGGATGGGGATAGGAGGTCCTCTCGTACCAGGTTTTCGAGTCGTTGACGACGTGTTTCAGTACAGCGTGCACTATCTTCTGCTTCGCCTCTGAAATATGGGGATTCACCGCCATGGCGAAGCCGTAAATCGGCGTCACGGGCTTGCTGGGGTCCACCTGCGGGAAGGGCACCACTTTCAGGTCCTTCATCATCTTGGGGCCGAACTGCGCCACGCTCCCCGCGTGGGTGATGAACATGGAGACGCGCCCCTTGGGGATGTCGTCGGCCGGCAGGGCGTTGGTGCCGAAACTGACGGTGGGGTCCGAAGCCTTGTAGTGGTGCGCAATCCGGGCGCGGACGTTCATGGCCTTCACGCCCGCCTCGCTGTTGGACGTGCACTTTTTCCCGGAGGCGTCGAGGACTTCTCCCCCGTATTGCCGGATCGTCGTGTTGAAGTACCACATCGTCCAGGTGGAGGAGTGCATGGCGAAATCGAAGCCCTCGCGCACCATCCTGCTGCCCCTCATCTTCACCAGTTTTTTGCCGATGCGGCCCACGTCTTCCCAGGTGCGCGGGTAGTCCTTGTCCGGGTCCAGCCCCACTTCCTTGAAGTGCTTCCGGTTGATGAAGAGGCTGAAGCCCGAAGCGATGGGCGGAATGGCGTAGAGTTTGCCCTTGTGGATGTAGCCGTCCAGCGCCCCCGGAATGTAGGCCTTCTTCATGTCTTCCAAGTCCTTGAAGCCCAGCCACTCGGGGCGAATGGGTGCGAGGACTTTCTTCGCGGTGAAGCCGGGCAGCAGGAAGTCGATGAGCGTGAACATGTCGGCCGCCGAGCGCGTGGAAAGCGCCGCTGTGAGCTTCTGGAAATACGGGGTCATCGCGAAAAAGTCATACTGCACGGGAGTCTTGGGGTTCTTCTTGTTCCACGCCGCCACCAGGTCCTTCGAGTAGTTGTTGTGCGGCGGGTTGCTGTGTTCCCACCAGGTGATTCTTGTCTGGGCGAAAGCCGGGTTCCAGAGTAGCACTGTTACGAAACCGACCAAGAGCTGAGTCATGAGGAACCGTCGCATGGTTTTGCCTCCTCTCCCGATCCGTCTGCGCTGCGCAGCGGACCTATTGAGGATTCCGGGCGCCCCGTGAGTTGAGTGCGCCGGAATCAGTGGGTGTTCCAAAGACGCGTCACAACTTTCCACGACAACCAACGATTTCCATCTGGCAACTTGGATGGAAATATCTTAACATCCGGACATTCCAATTCAAAACCACCTGGGTGATTCCGTAAATGTGTCATGGATGACGAATGCGACGAGGGGGTGGAAGAAAAGCCTTCCAGAGGAGAGGGGGTGTAGGGGTCGCATACATGCGACCCGGCCTTTTTTCGCCGCCCGTGATGGGCCGCATATATGTCGGACATATATGTCCGACCTACATCAGGTTCACGACCAGAACGACGTGCGAGGCGGGAGGACACACGGGTCCTCCCCTACGGAACCCCGAACTCGAAACGAACCCGTAGGGACAGGCCCCCGTGCCTGTCCATGCGAAGCGCAACCACGGGGATGGGTATATCCGATACGGGCGGCCACGGGGGGCCGCCCCTACGCAAAACGAGATGGGGTTGTAGGGGCGGACCTGTGTGTCCGCCCG
>WTGD01000428.1 GCA_011523725.1 Nitrospinota bacterium | reverse complement strand
GAACGGCGCGCGATTGCGGCCTCATGCTCCAGGTCATGGCGGGCTACGACCCGGGGGACCGGGGGTCCAGGGACCGGGAAACGCCCGATTTCTGCGCCCTGATAGGCGAGGGCGTCCAGGGCATGCGCTTCGGGGTCTGCGAGGAACTCTATAACCCCGAAAACGACGCTTCGGTGCAGAAAGGCTTCGAGAATGCGATGGAGACCATGAAGGCTCTGGGCGGCGTGGTCGTCCATGTGCGCTATCCGAACGCCGAACGGATGAGAGAGGTGCGGCGCATCATCGCCAGCGCCGAACTGGCGTCGGTTCACCGCGAGCGCTTCGACGAGCACCCCGAGATGTTCGGCGACGACGTCCGCGAGCGCCTGGAAATTTCGAGCCGCGTGACGCTGGCCGAGTACGCGCTCGCCATGAAAGAACGGCGCACGCTCACCCGCGAAATGGAAAAAGTGTTCGATGAGATCGATATATTCCTGGCGCCCGGCTATCCTTGCCCCGCGGGGCCCGTTGCGACGGAGACGGGCACGGTGAACGGGAAGGAGTTCTCCTTCACGGGCCTCGGCAGACCGCAGACCGGCCCGTACAACCTCTTCGGTTTCCCGACCATGGCGGCGCCTTCGGGCTTCAGCGAAGACGGCCTACCCGTGTCGGTCCAGATCGTGGGGCCGCCCTGGGAGGAAGCCCGCGTCCTGCAGGTCTCCCATGCGTTTGAGGAAGCCATCCCGGAGGTCCGGCAAAAGAAGCCGCCCATGTTCGGCGGGTGATTTATCTGATCATTTTCTTATCATGAGGGTATGAGACATGACGCAAACCGATGGTTCCACGCTCGTTTCGGCGGCGTGGCTCGCTGAGAACCTGGAAAATCCGGATCTCCACGTCATCGAGGTTTCCTCCGCGAGCGACGACGCCTCCTACCGCGAAGCCCACGTGCCGGGCGCGCACTGGTGGTTCTGGAAAGGAGCGCTCTGGCACGAGACGGACCGCGTGTTCGCCGCGCCCGAGGCATTGGCCGGGCGCCTGGGCGAAATGGGAATCGGGCCGGATGATGAAATCGTGCTGTACGGCGATCCGGTGCAGTTCGGAACCTATGCGTTCTGGGTGCTCAAGATGGCGGGTTTTCAGAACCTGAAGCTGCTCGACGGCGCGAAGAAGAGGTGGCTTGCCGACGGGATGCCCGTCGCAAGCGACGCGCCGGGCGCTGCCCCCGTCGCCCACCCCGCGCCGGATGGGGGCGAGATCTTGAGCGTGGGGAGGGACGATATTCGCGAGAAGCTGGGCGCGCCGGGCAGGGTGCTGCTCGACGTGCGATCCCCGGAGGAATACAGGGGCGAGCGGGTGATGCCGCCGCCCGGCTTCGATCACGGGGCCGAGCGCGCCGGGCGCATTCCGGGGGCCGCGCACCTGTTCTTCCGGGAACTGCTGAACGAGGACGACACTTATAAGGACAGGGAGGAACTCGCGCGGATCCTCGGCGGCGCGGGTGCAGCGCCCGATGACGAGATAGAACTCGTCCTCTACTGACGCCTCAGTCACCGGGCCAGTCTGGTCTGGTTCGCCATGCGGTATCTGCTGGGCTATGAAGACGTGAAGATATACGACGGTTCATGGACGGAGTGGGGCAGCGTCGTCGGTTTTCCGATTGAAAAATAGCGCGCCGGGCGCGGGTCATCAAGGTCGTCGAAAAAGCCCCGAGGAGGGGGAGGTATCCCTGGTTGACGAGGATCCCGTAGGGGCGGACCCATGTGTCCGCCCGTCTTAAAGGCGCCCCAAAACCCTCATCCCGAGTAGGCGCGCTCGCGCGCCGTATCGAGGGACGCCCTTTCGGTAGGCGCGTTCGACGGGTTTGGCAAGGGCCGCCCTTCGATACAAACGCTCCTTTCTCAGTCGCGCTTGACCTGCGGCGGCTACTCAGGACGAGGCGTGGCAGGGGCCTTTCGCGGGGGCATTTGGAGGGGCGGCTCGGGCACCTTCCGCATCCCCCCGGTGCATCACCCCACCGGATAGCGCGGCTCCTCCCCTTGCAGGACACGCAATACGTCCGCCGCCGCCTTTCGCCTCATGTCCTCAAGTGCCGCCGTGCTGTACCACGCGCTGTGCGGCGTGACGCGGCAGTTGGGGAGGGCGAGCAGCGGGTGATTCGGCCCCGGGGGTTCTTCTTCGAGCACGTCGAGGCCCGCGCCCCGGATGGCGTTTCTCTTGAGCGCATCGGCCAACGCCCGCTCGTCCACGAGTTCACCCCGCGCCACGTTGATCAAAACGGCGTCCGCCTTCATGCGATCGAGTACTTCTGCGTTCACCATGCCGCGCGTCTCGGGCGTCAGGGGCGCGTGCAGGGAGATGTAGTCCGATTCCTCCCATATCCGCGATAGCGCGGCGTTCTCGGCGTGTATTTCTTTGAAAACGGATTCGGGCGCGAAGGGATCGTGCGCGATGACGCGCATGCCGAAGGCGCGCGCCTTTCCGGTCAGGGTCGCGCCGATTCTCCCGATTCCCACCACGCCCAGCGTCGCGCCCCGAAGCGGGGCGATGGGCCGGAGTGCGGCGATCCCCCAGCCGCCTTTTTCGACTTCCGCGATACCCTGCTCGAGTTTTCGGGCGAAGTAGAGGATGAGCGCCATGGCGTGGTCCGATACCTCATCGACGCAGTAATCGGGCACGTAGGAGACAAGAATGCCCTTTGTTCTTGCGGCTTCGAGGTCGATGTTGTCCACGCCCACGCCGCCGCGCGCGAGAATCCTGCAGCGCTTCAGCTGCGCGATGATCTCTGCGGTGAAGGTGGGAATCGAGCCGATGATGACGCCTTCCGCTTCCGCGCAGAGTTCGAGGAGCGAATCAGGGTCCGCTCCCATGCCCAGGCGCAGGCGGGGACCCAGAGGCGAGAGTATCTCCTCCTCGACCGTCGGGGGGCCGAAGCGCGTTCCGGCGACGGCGATGAGCGGGCCGTCCTTTGCGGGTGGACTCAATACCATGGTTACTCCCGAGTTCCCCGTTTCCGGAGGGTGAGGCGCGTGAAAAAGCGCCGGCGCGCAAATACAAATAAAAAACACCGCGGCCCGATGACCGCGGTGTTTGAATCAGCAGGGTGGAGCTAGCGCAACGTGTTGTCTGCCCTTCGCGGCGGGTCGTTCGCCGGGCGCGGCTCGACCGGCTCGTTGTTCTTGAATTCCTCGGTGAGTTCCGCGTTGATTTCCGCCCATACGGGGTCGTCGTCTTCACTCTCCAGAATGGCGTCAATCGGGCATTCCGGCTGGCAGACGCCGCAGTCGATGCATTCCTCGGGGTCGATGATCAGGAAGGGTTCCCCTTTGTACTCGCCTGGGTGCATGCAGTCCACGGGACACACGCTCACGCACGTCGCATAGCGCTCGCCCAGGCATTTTTCCCCGATGACAAATGTCATGGATGATTCCCTCCTACAGAGAATTAAGATTGTTACGGTTGGAACCCCGAGGGAACGACCCCTGGCGATTCGCGTTTATTAGATTCAAATTCACCTGGATACCCCAAGCGATGAGCGATGCTAGCAGATGCCGCTCCCGAAAATCAAGGGTAGAGAAGCACAAAATCAAGATTCTTTCGCCTGCAGACGGGGTTTTTTCAACTCGCCGGTTTCGTCGAGGGGTCGAAAATTTTTCCGAGCGCGCGGAGCATGGCTTCGACCGATTCGGGGGGCACGCCGCCGAGTTCTTCGTGGAAATCGAACCCCTGGAGCCAGCGGAACTTCTCCAGCGAGGCGGCGCTGACGTGCGAGTCCACCCCCAGCGATTCGAGGGCCGAGACGACGCCTTCCATCTCCTGTGCGCGCCTTTCGGCGACGATGAGGCTCGTGCCCGCCAGGCTCAGGGCCAAGTCCCGGAGAGGGAGACCCTCCACGGTGCCCGCGATGGACTCCAAGAGTTCCTCCACCAGCCCGCAGCGCCTCGCCGCCTCGATGGATTCGAGAAATGTCATCATCAGCCCCTTGGTGAACACGCTGCGCACGACCTTGAGGGCGGAGGCGTCTCCCACGCGTTCGCTGAGTACCTGGAGCTGCATCCCGTAGCGCGCCATCGCCTCGCTCAGGCGCTTGGCCCCGGGCCCCGAGATCAACGTGACGACCTCGTGGCCGTATACTTCCGCGGGGTCGCATATCGCCCCGTCGATTGGCCGGCCCCCGCCTGTCTCGATGACGCGGCCGATCTCTTTTTTCACCTCGGGCGTCGTGGTGTTCAAATCCAGATAGGCTGCATCCCGAATGAAAGGGGAGGCGCTGCGCGCCGCCCCCAGCGCGCTTTCCGGTGTGACGAGCGAGAGAACGAGGCCGGCACCCTCGAGGGCCTCTTCGATGGACTGCGTCATCAGGATGGATGGATGCGCGGAAGCCTCGATGTGTTCGGGTCGCCAGGGCGGTCTTTTCCAGACGCGGACTTTCGCCGCGCCGGCTTCCGCCAGTCCCCGGGCGATGGGCCTGCCCGCCATGCCGAATCCCAAGACGCAGACGGTGGGAGGATTTTCAAGGTTCAAGGACATCTCTCCATCGGGTTTTCCATAGATGGGTGTATCGTTCACGTCTATATTCAGGCGAATGCGCAATTATAGAATAAGGTGAGCGCGCGGCTCTAGCGCGTCCGGGCTTTTTTGGTCGGCTTCTTGTATGCGCGAAAACGCAATCGGCGGATTCCGGATTTGCGCAACGCCCAGGCTGTGTCCAAATCGAAATTCGTCGGGGTTGTTGAAAAAGTCCAATGCGGGAGGATTTGCGTTTGTAGTAGTAGGGACAGGTCGCGACCTGTCCCTACGGTAGCTGACGTTCTTTTCTCGGGATCCAAGATGAATTTGGTTTTCGTTCGTCATTCCGGCGTTCGACGATCTGCGAAGGGTCATCCTCCGTGTGTAGGGGCCGCATACATGCGGCCCTGCATTTTCGCCTTCACAACATGGGTCGCATGTATGCGACCCCTACACTCCCTCCGGCAAGGCGGTATCCCGTCGCCGTCATTCCGGGCGGGGAGGAATTTTTCAACAACCCCGCGAAAGTCTAGTTTGTCACCTTCAGGGAGTAATCGGGCGTCGGGTTCAGGGGACATGAATAATAATAATCGCCCGCTTTGAGCGTGATGTGGTAGTCCCTCGACTTCCCCTTCACGAGTCCGCCCCCCGATACCTTCGGCAGCGTGAGGCGCCCGACGCCGGCGCCGCGCAGGTAAAACCCTAGTTGATAGGGCACGTTCTTGTTCGTCACCCGGAAGATGTAGGGGCCCGGTTTGAGCGTGATGGTTTTGGCTTGGGCCAAGCGCTTATCCCCGCTTCGGGTGTTGATGGCCTTGCAATCAGCCGCCCCCGCGGTTTTAAAGCCGTGATCCTCCCCCTCGGGTTCGGTGAACTGGCAGCCCGTCTGGGTGAGGGTGATGACCGTCGGCTCGGCGGCGTTCACGCCAGTCGATGCGAGGGTGAGCATGGATATCGCTAGGAGAATCGTCAGTGATTTGTGGAAGTTTCGCATGGCGTTGTTCCTTTTGCGGGTGTGTTCTCGGTCCTCCCGGCTTTTAATTTGCCGGGGGATTCATCAGGCTGTTGAAAAAGCTCTCGTCGGGGCTGTCCCACAGGTCGCAACCTGTCCCTACGACTATCCACCAAGGCGCGCCGCGCGGGCGCTCCCTATTCCTCCAGGCCCATCAGGCGGGCGGGGTTTCGCTGCACCATCCAGCGAATCTCCTCGTCCTCGAAGCCCAGGCGCAGCATCGTGGCGATGAACATGCGCAGCATTTCCGTCGGCGGGGGATTGAGGTCGAGTTGCGCGTCGGTGCTCATCACGCATCGCTCGGGGCCTAAGACGCGCGCGGTTTCGGCCACTTTCACCGGGTCCAGGTCGCGCCACATGGGAAAAGCCGATATCCAGGTGAACTCGACGATGTAGCCCAGATCCGCCACCTCGCGAAGCTGCCCCTCGCTCGCGTCGATGATGAAGATGATCGGGTGCGTGAAGATGAATTTCTTGACGCCGATCTCCTTCGCGCGCCTCGCCAGAGCGACGCCTTCTTCCGCGGAGAGATGCCCCGTGGCCACGGCCACGTCCGCGTCGCGGGCGATTTCGAGTATGGCGTCCGCCTCGGGGCGTATCGCGCCGTCTGCGTCCATAACCGTCAGGCCCTGCGCGGGCGGGGGCTGGCTGTAGGCTTCCGCGATGCGCTTGCTGTAGGCCCCCACGGCGATGTCGTTCGCCGCGGAGTAGGTGGGCATCCAGATGACCTTCACGCCCAGGCGCGCCGCGCTTTCCGCCGCGAAGGGTGAGAGCCCGCCCACGTTGGCGTTCAGCGTAATGGCGCCGAAGGCCGTGACGCCCGGATAGACCTCGTTCAGAATCCGGGCCTGGGCGATGGTGGGCCACAGGTGGCTCTTCATCACGAAGCCGCGCATGCCGACGTCGCGCGCGAGTTCGGCCCATTCATGGTCCAGCACGCGCCCGGGTTCCTCGACGAATACCTGGGGGAAGATGTGGGCGTGAACGTCGATGGCGCCTTCGAGGAGATCGTCCGCCTTGGTGCGCATGAAGAAAAACCCTCCAGATACGAGTAGAAAAATCGCCCGAGATCATGAAAATCCATCATGCGCCATGAGGGGGCGGCGGGCAAGCCGGTTCCCGCCGCACGATTCAGGTGATATTCTCTGGTAAATGTTTTCATTAGCAAGAAAAGCGGTTTCTCTAGCAAGAGGATTACTCATGCCCCCCACACAGAGCATCGGAACGCCGGTGCGCGAGATCGAAACGCCCGCCCTGATAGTCGACCTGGACGTCATGGAGGAGAACCTCGCCCTGATGGCGAAGCGCCTGGAGGGAACGGGTGTCAGCCTCCGCGCCCACGCCAAGACGCACAAGAGCCCCTGGCTCGCGAGCAAACAGGTGGCGCTCGGCGCCGTGGGCGTGTGTTGCCAGAAGGTGAGCGAGGCCGAGGTGATGGTGGAGGGAGGAATCGAGAACGTGCTCGTGAGCAGCGAGGTCACGGCCGTCTCGAAGCTCAGGCGTCTGGCCGCGCTCGCGCACCATGCGAACCTGATGGTGGTGGTGGATCACCCCCAGGGCGTGTCGATGCTCGCAGAAGCCGTGACGGCGGCGGGAGTGGAGATCGGCGTGCTCGTCGACGTCGACGTGGGCCAGGGCCGCTGCGGCGTGGCGCCGGGAGAGGCGGCGGCGGAGCTTGCCCGGCGTGTGGAGGCGGCGCGGGGACTCGAACTCAAGGGGATCCAGGCCTATCAGGGCAAGGCCCAGCACGTGGACGGCTTCGCCGAGCGGCGCGGGGTCTACGCAGACGCCGTGGCGCGAATGCGCGAAACCGTGGACGCGTTCGAGGCCGCCGGGTTGCCGCTGGAAATCAGGAGCGGCGGCGGTACGGGTTCATGGCGCTGGGACGCGGAATCGGGCGTGCTGAACGAGCTTCAGGCGGGCAGCTATTTGTTCATGGATTCCCATTACCGCAGCATCGGCGGCGAGGATTCGGATGTCTACGACGACTTCCAGCCCAGCCTGTTCGTGCTGACGACCGTGGTGAGCGCGCCCGGACCCGGCCACGTCGTGATGGACGCCGGCCACAAGGCGCTTTCTTCCGACAGCGGGCTGGCGCCCTGTCTCGAACTCGAGGGCGCCGTGCACGCGCGGGCGTCGGATGAGCACGGCGTGCTGGAACTCTCCCCGGCTTCGAGGCGCCCCGAGATCGGCGAGACACTCCTGTTCCAGCCCAGCCACTGCGACCCGACCATCAACCTCTACGACGTCTATCACGGCGTTCGCGGCGGGATGGAAGAGGGCGTCCTGGAAGCGGTGATCCCCGTGGCCGCGCGCGGCTGCGTCTGGTAGGTCAGGCCTTCCCAATCTGATTAACAACTAAAATAAAACGAGGAAGGCAACGAGCGTGCAAAAATGAAAGTGGACAGAGTTGATTATTGGAGAATAAGAATGGAAAAGGAAAAACAACTTGTGGACAGAATTGCCATGGGTTGCTCTTTTGTCATGTTGATGGTGATTTCGCTGATTGTTATTTCATGCTACCGCTCCCTCACGGATACAGGAAATGAAGACACCACCGGACTCCCCCCCGGATATAGAAGGGCGACTCCGTCAGAAGCACGACGGATCGACGAATGTCGTGCGGGAACTGTACCCTTGAGTATATGCGGCGGTTATTTGAGTGACGACGAATTGGATAAATTGCGGCTAAAAAGAAAGCTGGGGCTGTTGAAAGA
>WTGD01000001.1 GCA_011523725.1 Nitrospinota bacterium | reverse complement strand
GTTTTTATCGATGATGCTGCCCGCCGTAGTGGGCAGGCCTTTCATGTCGATCAAGTCTTTCAGGCCTATCGGCGCGCCGGCCATGGGCCCCGGGTTGTCGCCTCGGGCAATGGCGGTGTCCACTTCTTGCGCTGCCTTCAGGGCGCCCTCTGAGTCGAGCTTGATCCAGGAATTCAAAGCCTCCCCGATTTTCTCCGAACGCTCCAGATGCGCCTCGGTGACTTCGACGGCGCTGATTGTTCTTTCTTTGATTTGCGTGACGATTTCCGCAGCAGTGAGGGTCGTGATGTCGCCTGTCAATTTATTTCTCCCTCGCGAGGGAACGCAGGAATCCGGTATGTCCGGCAGGTTCCGTTTTTGGCGAAAGACGTTCCCGCAATAGTGGATGTCCTTTCTCCATGTTTTCCACCGTGGCGATGAGAAGGGAGCGTCGTTCGGGGTCGAGTGAATCTCCGAAGACATCTTCGCAGCGGGATTTTAACGAATCATCTGAAATCGGCATTTTCTCTCCTGGACGAAAAAGAGCTTGTGAGCATTGGATGGTGTGGCGATTGATCCATGAATGGATACATGATGCGTTTTCTCACAAAGCATTGCAATCGAAACAGCGGGATATCGTACATACCGGCAAGAGAGTGTTCGGAGGGTTCGGTTTTATTCGTGGTTGCCTCCATGCAAGTCAAAAGGCAAAATAGAGAGTGTTTTTGTTCCACTTCGCCCTCCAGGGGAACTCGTGAGTAAATTCTCCAAGTTCATTCTCATCATCTCGTTTTTGCCTTTATGGGTGAATGGATGTGTTCCTGGAGCGATTATGTTCGCTCACAAAGGTGTCAAGAGTGCTCTTGAGGATCGCTCTTTGAAACAGCAGGTAGAAGATACGAAAATACATGCGAATCTGTTGCAAGAGTACTTGCGCGTCGACAGTGGTTTGCCGGTGGATGTGAATACGGACGTGTGGGAAGGGAGGGTGCTGTTGACCGGCGTGGTGGATGCGGAGAAAAAACGTGAAGCCGTTTTGAGTATTGCGCGAGGCGACCCCAGAATCAAAGCTGTTTATGATCATATCCTTATCGGTTCTCCGGACGAGGTGGAGCGCAACCGCGCAGCGGTGAAGACGCAACCGGCCATGGAGCGCGACATCGTCAAGCTCAGCCGGATTGCCAGCGACGCGTGGATAGAAGCCAAGCTCAAGGCTCAGTTCCTGGCGACCGAGGGTGTGAATTCCGTGAATTACCGTTGGCAGTCCATGCGAAACAAGGTTTATGTCATCGGCCGGGCGAGGACGGAGGTCGAGAAAAAACTGGTACTTCAGATTATTCGCGGAACAAAGGGTGTAATTCATATCGAAGAATATATTCAGGTAAAACCCGTTCAAAAATAAAAAATCTCCCAAATTCTCCTTTCAAGTGGTTCTCGAATAGATGATTCGTTTGAGTGTTCTGGATCAATCTCCCATCCGCTCGGGAGGAACGGCGGCGGACGCCATCGGCGAAACCGTCGAGTTGGCGCAAGTTGCCGAACGCCTGGGTTATTACCGCTACTGGCTGGCGGAACATCATAGCCACAGCGCATTCGCCGGCACGTCGCCGGAAGTTCTGGTCGGCCAGATCGCCGCAAGGACGAAGACGATTCGCGTGGGATCGGGCGGGGTCATGCTCAGCCACTACAGCGCGCTCAAGGTGGCCGAATCGTTCCGGGTGCTGGAGACGCTTTATCCGGGCCGCATCGATTTGGGCTTGGGCCGCGCCCCCGGCGCCGACAGGCTCACGTCTGCGGCTTTGGCGCCTGAGCAGAGCGGTTTTCGCTACGATGATTTCCCGCAAAAAGTCTCCGACCTTCGAGGCTGGATGGATGGGTCGCTGCCGGAGGATCATCCCTTCGCCCGGATACGCGCCATGCCCACCGGAGAGACGGCGCCCGAAATGTGGCTCCTGGGAACCTCGGATCAAAGCGCGATCCTCGCCGCTCATCTTGGCTGCGCGTTTTCTTTCGCCCATTTCATCAACGCGTATGGCAGCGTCCAGGTGATGGATATGTACCGCAGGGATTTTCGACCGTCGGCCGAATGCAAAGCGCCCATGGGAAGCGTTGCGGTTTTTGTGATTTGCGCGCCGAGCGAAGAAGAAGCGCTCTACCATGCGGCCAGCAGGCCTCTGGTAATGCTCAGAAGCCGTCGCGGCGAGGGAGATGGCGTGCCCACGCCGGAGGAAGCGCTCGCCTACCCGTGGACGAACATGGAGCGCGCCTTCGCTCAGGACATTGACAGCAGAACCATCGCGGGGGATCCGGAGCAGGTCAGGGAAAGGCTTGAGATTCTGGCTTCCGAGCACAAGGTCGAAGAACTCGTCATCGTGAACGTGATGTACAGCTTCGAGGCTCGGGTGAAATCCTATGAACTATTGGCGGAGATTTTTGGTCTGAAAGGAAATCTTTGAGGCCTTAGACCCGAGGGGATGGTTCTGTTAGGCTTCGCCGTCGACCTTGAGCTTCAGTTTTGCTCATTCATATACCAAAGGAGTAATTCATGGCGCTTTCCGCAGTAATAACGACGAGCCGTGGCGAGATACGGCTCGATTTGCATGAAGACAAGGCCCCCGTGACGGTGGCCAGCTTTGCGAACCTCGCCAAGCGGGGCTTCTACGATGGCCTTATTTTTCACCGCGTGATTTCCGATTTCATGATTCAGGGCGGCTGTCCTTTGGGCTCGGGAACGGGTGGTCCCGGCTACAAATTCGAAGACGAGTGTTCTCCTGATCTTCCCCATGACGGCCCGGGCGTTCTCTCGATGGCGAATGCGGGTCCCGGTACGAATGGTTCTCAGTTCTTCATAACGCACGTGCCCACGGCCTGGCTCGACGGGAACCACACCGTTTTCGGGCGCGTCACTTCCGGTCAGGACGTGGTGGATGCGATTGAGCAGGGTGACGGAATCGAGAGAATCGAGATCGAGGGTGACGCCTCCGGGTTGTTCGAAGCGCAAAAAGACAGGATTACAGAGTGGAACAAGGTGCTGGATGGTTAGGATATTAAGCGTGTTTTCTGGCCTTTAGTTCCGTTTTACGCAACCGGAAGATTTCAGGGGTTACTTCCAGACATTCACCCTCGCGCAGGAATTCGAGCGCTTCTTCCAGGCTGAATCGCTTGGGCGGGATGAGTTGAGCGGATATGTCGGCGTGGGCTGCCCGGATGTTGGTGAGTTTCTTCTCCTTCGAGATGTTCACGAACATGTCCTGTTCGCGGCTGTTCTCGCCGATGATCATTCCTTCATAGACTTCTTCTGTTGGCGCGACGAAAAGAGTTCCGCGCTCTTGAATGTTTTCCACCGCGTATGACGTGGTTTTGCCCGCGCGGTCCGATATCAATGCGCCCGTCGTTCTGCCCGGAAGCTCGCCAGCCCATTCACTCCACCCAGCGAAAATGTGGGTGAGTATACCTGTTCCCCGTGTCTGGGTGAGGAATTCGCTACGAAAGCCGATGAGGCCCCGGCTGGGGATGGAAAAATCGAGTCGCGCGCGCCCTTTGCCGTGGTTGATCATCCTGGTCATTTTCCCCTTGCGTGCGCCCATGCTCTGCGTGACGGCGCCGATGAATTCTTCGGGAACGTCCACCACCACGTTTTCCATGGGCTCCAGGGTCTTGCCGCCTTCTTTGCGCGTAATGACCTCGGGCCGTCCGACGGTGAGTTCGTATAGCTCGCGCCTGAGTTGCTCGATCAGCACGGCGAGTTGCAAAGAACCTCGTCCGGACACACGCAGGGCGTCCGCAGTATTGGTCTCCTCGACTTTGATGGCTACATTATTTCTTGCCTCTCGCTGGAGCCGCTCTCGAATCTGACGCGAAGTGAGGTATTTCCCGCTGCGACCCGCCAGCGGGGTATCGTTGATCCTGAAATTCATGGCGATAGTGGGTTCATCTACAGTAATGGCGGGCAGCGCAACCGGGTTGTCCACATCCGCGATGGTGTCCCCGATTTCCAGGTGCTCTAAGCCGGCTATCGCAACGATATCGCCGCCGCGTGCTTCTTCCATTTGGTAGCGACTCAATCCTTCATAACCGAAAATAGACACGATCTCTCCTTTCGTCTTTCTCTCATCGCTCCCCAAAACCAAGGCTTGGGTCTTTGATTTTAGTTGTCCATTCCAAATTCGGCCGATGGAGAGACGACCCACGTAATTATCGTATTCAAGGCGGGAGACGAGCATCTGAAGTGGTTTGTCTGCGTCGTATGAGGGTGGTGGTATCGTGTTCTCAAGGGTATGGAACAAGGGCTTCAGAGTTGGAGAGAACTCGTCGGGTTCGGAACCGACCCTGCCCTCCCGCGCAACGGCGTAGAGCACGGGAAAATCGAGCTGGGCTTCACCTGCGTCCAGATCGATGAACAGATCGTAGATTTCGTCGAGTACTTGCTCTGGTCTTGCGTCTGAGCGGTCGATTTTGTTGATGACGACGACGAAGGGGAGTTCTCGCTCCAGGGCCTTGCCGACGACGAACCGCGTCTGTGGCAGGGGGCCTTCCGAAGCGTCGACTAATAGCATCACGCCATCCACCATCGAGAGGACGCGCTCCACCTCGCCGCCGAAATCCGCATGACCCGGCGTGTCGACGATGTTGTAGCGTATCCCGTTGAAATCGATGGCGCAGTTTTTCGCCATGATGGTGATGCCTTTCTCACGCTCGAGATCCATCGAATCGAGTACGCGCTCCGCCACGGCTTGCCCCTCGCGGAAGATGCCGCTTTGCCAGAGCATGGCGTCCACGAGGGTGGTTTTGCCATGATCGACGTGGGCGATGATGGCGAGATTTCTCAGGTCGGTTCGTTGCACGATGGCCATTTTGTCCTCGCAAAATGATTCGTGACATCCGGGAATGCGCCCAAAGCGCCGGGATAATGGCGTAATTATGTAGCCATTACAAGAGGAAGGGGAATAAATTTTGGGGTTGGGATGCTGGAGATTCATAAATGGGATAAGATAGTTGCTAGATTCCCGCATTTTCTATTGTCACTTCAATTGGGAGGGGAACTCGCCTTGAAATTTTCCTTTTTCATGATGCCGATTCATCACCCTTCTGAAAGTCCATCACTTGCCTATCAACGTGATATTTCACTCATTGAATATGCCGATGAACTCGACTTTGATGAATTTTATATCGGCGAGCACCATTCCGGGGGTTGGGAGACGATTCCGGCGCCCGAGATGGCTCTCGCCATGGCTGCGGCCAAGGCGAAGCGAATCCGATTGGGTACTTCCGTAATCAGTGTTCCTTTCCATCATCCGTTTCACTTGGCGGAGCGGATGGCGTTTTTGGATCAACTCACCAGGGGACGCGTCATCTTTGGAGTGGGGCCAAGCAATTTAGTAAGTGACATCAAGTTGTTTGACATTCCATCGGGCGATCTGCGTCCGATGCTGAACGAATCGGTAGATATCATGATCAAGCTCCTGGAATCGCCCGAGCCTTTCGATTACGAGGGCCGTTTCTGGAAGTTGAGAAATGTTTGTCTCCAGGTACGTTCTTACCAAAAGCCCAGAATGCCGTTTGCCATCGCATCGGCGGGAAGTCGTGGGGCAATCGATATGGCTGCCCGCTACGAGATGATATTGCTCTCTTTCGGCGGCAAGAAAATCATGGATAACCTCGCACTCTCCGAGCAATGGCCTTATATGGAGGAATGTGCGCGAAAATACGGTACGCAGGTGTCGCGTGAAAACTGGAGAATCACAACATACGTGCATCTTGCCGAAAGCCGCGAGAAGGCGTGGGCCGATATCGAAAAGTGTGCTCTTCGAGACATGAACTACTTCATGGATATCGGTTTGAAACCTGCCTATGAGTCGTATCCCGATCAGTCGCGTGCTGAAATCACGCCGAAAACAGCCGCCGAGCAAAGATACTGGATTGTGGGCACTCCGGATGACGCGATTGAGGTGATAGAGAAAATACAGGAGGAATCAGGTGGCTTCGGCGGCCTTATGCTCACGACGCAAGAATGGGTGGGCGATCAGAAAATAAGAGACTCACTCGAGATGTTTGCGCGGTATGTAATACCGCATTTCAGGGGGCATGCTGAGGATCTCCAAAACGAGTGGCGAAGACTCCAAAAGGATGTGGCGCAAGGCAAGATGCCTTCCCCTGGGGGAACCCCCTCATGGGAAACCCCCGGCTTGGAAGAACACAAGAGCAATTTGTTCACGTATCCGCCGGAGAGCGGGAGTTTTCCGAAAGAGAACTGATGAGAGAAACGAGCGGGAGGGGAGGAAATTGTTTCAATTATCGTTGCGCGGTCGGCATTTTATCCCTGTTGAATATGGAATAATTTAGAAATACGATGCCGGGATGGAGGTATTGAACATGGGCGTTACATTTTTCCACGAAGTGGAGGACGCCAACGATCCTTTGCTCATCATGGCGTTCTCCGGATGGAACGATGCAGCGGAGTCCGCAACGGCGGCGGCGCGCTACCTGGTTCAACAATTCCAAGGGAAACGGGTGGCGCAAATCCAGTCGGATGATTTTTTCCAGTTTGCGGATCAAAGACCGACCGTAAAGCTCAGCGAATCCGGCGAACGGCAGATTACCTGGCCGCAGAACGAATTTTTCTATTGTCGAACACCGGATTTCGGGCGTGATTTGATCGTCGGGGTCGGAACCGAGCCCCATTTGAAATGGAAACACTTCAGTCGCGATGTTCTAACGATTGGCAGCCGCTACGATGCGCGCATGATCGTGACGATGGGGGCTTTGCTCGCGGGTGACCTGCATACCCAACCCAGCCGCTTGATGGCCATCGCCACCGATCCATCATTAATAGAGCCCTCGGGCGTGGAGATAACGCGCTATGAGGGACCTACAGGAATTGTGGGCGTCATCCATACGCTCATGCAGGACGAGGGGTTTCCGGCGGTGAGCTTGTGGGTGAATGTGCCCCACTACATTGCATCTCTATCCAACCCAAAAGCAACGTGCGCTCTTTTGGATAAACTGAGCGCCTTGGGTGGTTTTGAAATTTCCCTGGAAGATTTCGATGTGGCCATCGATACGTTCGATGGACAGGTTGCGCAAATCATCGCCAGAGATCCCCGCATCGCCAAGTATGTAGAGGATATTCAAAAAGGCCAGATTCCGGATGACATTCCAGGTTTGGATTTTGAGGATGCGTTCGATGGAGAACCCGAGGAAGAAGAGGGGAAATTGCCTCCCGGTGCCGAGGTAGCTGACGAGATAGAGCGCTTGCTCCGGAGAAAACCCGGTGGGCCGGAGTCAGATTGAGCGATCGGCGTCTGTTTCTTTGTAATCATGTAAATTAACTCCATCATGTGGAAAAGCAGGAGTCTTTCATAAGCGGAGGTTTGTAATGTCAGAACGTTTTTATCAGGAGATGTTTGGTGGACCTGATGATGATGGGGATCTCATTGGCGCCGACATGCCTCGGGTGGATGGGCCGCCCAAGGCGGATGGTTCGCCCGTCTTCGCCGCGGACCACAAGCTGATCAATCCGCTGTACGTTGTTCCGGTGACGGCTCCCATCCCTTGTGGAACGCTGGAATGGGTCGATACGACCGAGGCGGAAACCGCGCCTGGCGTCGCCTGTGTACTGACCGCCAAGGACATTCCCGGCCAGAAACTCTACGGGATGATCATCCCCGACCAGCCGGCTTTGGTCGATGAGCGCATCTATTCGCTTCAAGACGTCGTGGCCGTCGTGGCGGCGGACACTTTGGAGCAGGCGGAGTTCGCGGCCGGTCTGGTGAAAATGAAGACGAAGGCGCTCCCGGCCGTTTTTGAAACACAAGACGCCATGAAAGATGATGCCCCAATTGTCCAGCCTGACCATCCGGTAGCCAAAGGCAATGTGCTTACCCACTTGAAGATCCGCAAGGGAGACGTCGAAAAAGGCTTCGCCGAAGCGGACGTGGTCCTGGAAAATACTTACGAAACGCAGTTCATCGATCATGCCTATCTCGAACCCGATGCGGGTTATGTGGTTCCTAATCCCGACGGCTCCATCACCTGCACCGGGCCCACCCAGTGCCCGCATATGGTGAGGCGCGTCATCGCTCCGGTGCTGGGATTGGGACAAAACGAGATTCAGTTCATCTCCACGCCGCCGGGCGGGGGTTTTGGGGGAAAAGAAGAAACCTCCATCGAAATCGCCATGCGGGCGGGCTTGGTCGCGCTCAAAACACGTCGCCCCGCCATCTACAACTACACGCGGGAGG
>WTGD01000398.1 GCA_011523725.1 Nitrospinota bacterium | reverse complement strand
CCACCATGTTCGCGCTTTATCACCGAGATGCCCTGGGAGGCGGCAAGGGACAGGTCATCGATCTGGCGCTCTACGAGCCGCTTTTCACGATGCTGGGTCCGCAGGCGGCCCGCTATCTCATCGAGGGGAAAAAGCGCCCGCGCCTGGGCAACCGCTCCGAGAACTCGGCGCCCAGAAACATCTATCCCACGAGCGACGGGAAGTGGGTGGCGATTTCCGCCTCCACCCAGCCGATGTATGAGCGCCTCGCCCGCGCCATGGGACGCGAAGACATCATCACCGACGAGCGGTTCTCGAACAACGAGACGCGCGTCGAGAATCAGGACGAACTCGACAACATTGTGGCCGACACCATAGGAAGATATAGCTGCGACGAGAACATGGAGAGATTCAACGCGGGCGGCGTCACGGCGAGCCCCGTCTACGACATCGAAGACATCCTCTCAGACCCCCATTTTCAGGCGAGAAACCTGGTGCGCCACGTGCCGGACGCGGACTTCGGTTCCGTACCCATGCAGGGTGCATTCCCGAGAATGTCGCAGACGCCTCTCGACATCGCCTGGACGGGGCCGACCCTCGGGGAGCACACCGAAGCGATTCTCGACGAATGGCTGGACATGACGCGCCCGGAAATCGAGCGCCTGCGAAACGAGGAAGTGCTCTAAGCGTTATCCTCTGGAAAAGAGGAGCACGGACGCCGCGGCGAAGACGACACCCACCCCTTTTCTCAGCGTCAGCTTCTCCTTCAGGAAGATGATGGCGAGCACCCCGGTCAACACGAAGCTCAACTGCGCGATGGGCGCCACGACGACCGCCTCGCCATAAGTGAACCCCACGGCGATGGCCACGTAACTCGATGAGGTGAGCACGCCGCACACGAAGGGGAGCCAGAGCGGCACGCCGCGCCTGGGCAACGGATTCTTTTGCAGGAGCAGGTAGGGCACGGCCATGCAGAAGACGCCCACGCTTTGCATGGCCGTCATCATGGCGGGTTTGGCCCCCATCCCGAGTCCGAGTTTATAGAACAGTCCAATGACGCCGAACATGCACATGGCGCCAATCGCCAGGCCCACGGAGCGCTTGTCCCCGACGGACGCCGCCGCGACGCTGCCGCCCGCCGTCACGGCGAGAGCCGCCAGAACCAGGGCGAGGCCCTTGATGAGATTGACGCTCTCGCCCAGGAAAAAAATCGTGAGGGCGGCCGTTACCGCGAAATTCAGGCGGACGATCGGCACGAGCGCCACCGCCTCGCCCTTTCTTAAGGCGAGCAGGACGAACAAAAACGCGGTGAACGCCAGAATCCCGTTGATGAACCCGAAAGCGAGGCCCGGGTTCAGGAGCAACTCATCACGGTAATAGGCCAGGCCGAAGGCGTTGGGCAGATAAGCCATGTTTTGCAGGAACATGAAGGGGCCGCTGCGCATCTCCCACTGCTGGCCCCATTTGTAGAGAAAGTCATTGACGCCGAGAAAACACAACGACATGAGCGCGAATACGACTTCCGGCGGCATACGCGACTCCCCGGCGCGGACATCCCTGCTCGCCACGCATATCTCTTGGCTGATGGGGGGATGAAATCGCCCTCGATTCAGGGAAGCTCCAAAGGGCAGGCTTCAGAAACCGAAAAAATGATACGGCCCCCACCACGGCGTGTCAACGGAATGAACGGCGGGGGATGCCCGTCTTTCCGTATTCCGTTCGATTCGCCATAACCCTCGAGGGATAAAACATGCTATTTTGAAACCGGGAACATGAGGCGCGCGCAATCCGAAATCTTAAGTGTTTTTCTTTCATCTTTCACCTGAGGAGCCGGGAGTTTGGGTCGTGAATATCCGCTTCGCCCGATTGTCGGCGTAGGGGCCATCGTCATCGATGAGGAAAACGTCCTCATCGTCCGCCGGGGGCAACCTCCCAAAATGGGTGCCTGGAGCATTCCGGGCGGCGGCGTTCACCTGGGTGAAGACCTGGAAGAAGCCTGTATACGTGAGGTCAAGGAAGAAACCGGCCTGGACGTGGAGATCCTCTCCGAGGGCCGGGTTTTGAACCGCGTCACCCGGGACGAATGGGGGCGCGTGCAATTTCATTACGTGCTCATCGATTTCGTGTGCCGGCCCACCGGGGGGACGCTCCAGGCGGCGAGCGACATATCAGAAGCCAGGTGGGTTCCCTTATGCGAGGTATCCAGTTTAAGTCCGATGACGAGCGGAACGGCGGAATTCATACTGGAATCGATCGACGCGCTCAACCAATCGTCGCGCTGGAAATATCGAGAAATCACATGAATGACGGCACGGAAAAAAGACCCCCGAATGAACAACTCGCCGCCTTGTTCTTGCGCCTCGCCGCTCGCGAACTCCAATCGCCCGCCTCTCGCCTTAAAAGCAAGTTCCTCGCCCTGGCCGAGGAATCAGACCCCTGGAAGACGCGCGAGGAGATTCGGGATTTATCTGAGAACATCCATCAGATGAGCCGCCTTATCGAAACGCTCTCCGACGCCGCCGACATCGAGACGCAACAAGTAATTCTGGACAACACCGAAATAAATCTCGCGCATCTTTTCAGCGAACGCATCGGAAAGCGGCTCTGGAATTTTCCCTCGTTCCGCTTCTTGCCCGAGATGCCGTCCCGGCTCGATATATACGGCGACAGGACGAGGCTCACTTTCCTCATCGACGACCTTCTGGACGCGGCCATACACATTGCGCCCGAAGGCGGCACCATCCACGCTCTGCTCGCGATGGAAAACGAGCGGATCGTTCTGTCGACCACGAACCGCGACGCCGAAATTCCATCTTCTTCCAATTCGTTCATCGACTGGATAGCGAAGGACCTCGAGGATCCGGGCGCGCTGCGGGGAATCGGAATCGGTCTCTACCGAAGCCATCTCACCGCGCTCATGCTGGGCGGGCGCCTGGAACTCACAACCCCTCCCGAGGGCGGCGCATCCTTCAAAGTCGAGTTCCCTTTACATCAATCACAACATTCCGGCCTTCCATAGGAATCCATCTACATGACCGAGAAGAAGCGAATCTCCGAAGAAGCGCTCGTGCGTTTCGCCACGAAGTGCATCATGGCCCTGGGCGCCCCTGAAGATCGCGCCAGGGTGACGGCGGAAATTCTCGCAGCGGCGGATATGCGCGGAATATCGAGCCACGGCGTGGCGGGCGGGACGGGCTTGCGCGAACTCGTCGAGCGCATTCAAAAAGACGCCATCGACCCGGAAGTCGCGCCAAGCATCAAACGAAACGAAAACTGGGCCGTCGCCGTCATGGATGCGCAAGGCGGCATCGGCCCGGCAGCGGCGATGGATGCGACGCGCCTCGCGGGCGATCTGGCGGAAGAGTACGGCATCGGAAAGGTCTATGTGCACAACGCAAATCACTTCGGGGCGGCGTGCGTCTACGCCGAGGCGCTCATCGATCGGGGTCTGGCCGGCCGCGCCACATGCACCTCCGGCGCCTGGATGAAACCTTTCGGAGGAAACAGGATCCGGCTGGGCACGAACCCCATCGCCTGGGGAGTCCCTGCCGGGAATCAGGCCATCGTCATCGACGTGGCCACCACGCAGCGCGCCGTGAGTCCCGCCATTCGCGCCAGTCGCGCGGGAGAGGCGATACCGGACGATTATTTCCTTGACGAGAACGGAGAGGTCATTTCCGGCCACGTTGCGTATGACGAACTGATAAAAGGCTCCGTTCTCCCCCTGGGAGGAACGCAGTTCGGCTACAAGGGGTCCGGACTCGCCGTGCTCGTGGACCTGGACGGCGTCATCGGCGGCGGCGCGACGGGGCACATTCCGACGCTGCGCGTTCAACCCGACGCCCGCATCACCCAGACGATAGAGGCCTGGAGGCTGGATGCGCTATATCCCCTGGAGGACGTGAAGAGGCGGCTGGCCGAGACGGTGCGAGACATCAAAAGCTGCGGAGGGCCGGAAATGCTGCTTCCGGGAGAGCGCGAGGCGCGCAAAAAGGCGGACGCGGAGAAAAACGGAATCCCCTATGAAGCCAGCCAGTGGGAGGCGCTCGAGATGATAGGAGGCTGGCTGGGCGTCGAGTCGCCCGAAGCCATTCAGGGAAACTGATTCGCTGAACCAGTTGTTTTCAGAGCGGCAACGCAAGAGCATGCGCCGGCGTTTCACCCGCAAATCGGCTTTTAGGCGTTTCGCTCCAGGCGAACGGTTTCTATCTGCCGCTCGCTCGCCGATTGCACGGTGAGCGTCCAGCTCTCCAGGGATATGCTCTCTCCCTCTTTGGGAATGCGTTCGAACCGCTCCAGAAGGTAGCCCGACAACGTCTCGTAGTCCCCATCGGGCACGGGCAACTCGAGCGCCTCGCGCACGTCCTCGACCTCCATGCGAGCGTCGACCATGTATTGATCCTCACCCAGCTTGTGGAACATGCGGACTTCGTCGACATCGTATTCATCGGCGATGTCGCCCACGATCTCCTCCACCAAGTCCTCCATCGTCACGATGCCTGTGCAGGCCCCGTATTCATCCACCACGACGGCCATCTTGTCCTTGCGGCTCATCAACTCATCGAGCAGACTATCGGCGGGCTTCGTCTCCGGCACGAAGTATGCGCTCCGGATGAGACCATCCTTATCCTTCAAACGTCCCGCGGCGTCGGGCCCCAGGCCGATAATTTCCCTCGCGTGAACGACACCGACGATGTGGTGCAGGTTTTCCCTGTAGATCAGAATCCTCGAGTGGCCGTCGTCCTCGATCCGCTGGATCACCTCCTCCACCGTGCCTTCCTCATCCACCGCCGAGAGGTCCACGATAGGCACGAGCACGTTTTCCATGTCCAACTCGCCGAACGTGAAGATGCGGCCGATCATTTGGCGTTCGAGAACCTGCACGTCTCCGTCGCTTGGCTCCTCCACCAGCGATTCGAGTTCCTGCCGGGTGACGAAGGGGGTGCTCTCCCCATTGCTCCTTCTCAGTCCCACGACGGCGCCGATGAGCGCGCTGATGAGCCACACCAGGGGATACACGACCAGCCTGGCGCCCCAGACGACGCGCGCCAGAACAGGGGCGAGCGCGTCGGCGCGGGCCTGGCAATACCCCTTGGGAACCACCTCGCCGAACACCACGAGGAGCGGAATCACGAGGGCGACAGAGAGCGCTTCCCCATAAGCGGGACCGACGAAGTTGATGGCCGCGATTGTGGCCAGGGAAACGTTCGTGACGAAACTCGCGTTATGGCAGGTGAGGATCGTGCCCATGAGCCATTCGGGTTTTTCCAGCAGTTGCAGCGCGATCTCAGCACCCTTGTTCCCGCCTTCCGCCTTGGCCCGCAGGCGGGCGCGGTCCGCGGAAACGATGGCAATCTCCGCGCCCGAGAACAACGCTTCCGACAGGAGAAGAATCAGACCGATAACGATGACGGAGAAAATATCCACCTCAGGCATCCTCCCGTCTTCGCGCGCGCACCTGCAGGACGCGGGAACCGCTCGTCTCGGTCACCGTGAACTCCACGTTTCCCAGCCGAACCCACTCGTTCACCGAAGGCACATGGCCCAGCATCGTGAAGACCACGCCTCCCAGCGTGTTCGCCTCCTCGTAGTCGGGTAATTCCCAGCCGCTCACCGCCGAGAATTCGGTCAGGGGAACGCGGCCCTGACACAGGTATGACTCCTCGTTTTCCTGCTCGATCCAGGCCTCCTCGACTTCTTCGTGCTCGTCCTTGATCTCGCCGAAAATCTCCTCGAGCAGATCCGTCATCGACACCAGGCCGAGGGTGCCGCCGAATTCATCCTGAACGATGGCGACGTGGGTGCGTTCGTGCCGGAACCGCCGGAACAGGCGGTCGAGCTTTATTCCGCCCGGAACGATGAGGGGAGCGCGCAGCATCTGTTTCGTCAGACGCTCCTCCGGGCCGAAGTTTCTTCGCCGCGCCTGACGCAGAAAATCCTTGACGTACAAGATGCCCACTATCTGATCCCGGTCTCGCTGGAAAATCGGAATGCGCGAGTGCGTCGCCGTGCGGACGCGCTCTATCACCTCGGCGACGGGCAGATCCATCTCCCAGCATTCCAGGTCCGTGCGGGGCACCGTTACGTCCGACACGGTTCTGTCGTGAAAGCCGAATACGTTGTGAATGAGTTCGCGCTCGCCCTCTTCGAGTTCGCCTTCGGCATGGCCCGCGTCCACGAGGTGCAGGAATTCGTCTTCCATGAGAATGCTCTGCGGATCGCGCGAGGGCGCTCCCATCAAGGAGAGCACGCCGTTCGCCACCTGCAAAAAGACCCACCGCAAAGGAGAGATGATGCGCGCGAAAAGAGATATGGGATACGCCAGGAATCGCGAGAACCGCTCCGGATACCGGGCCGCCAGGGATTTGGGCGTGATCTCGCCGAACACCATCAAGAGCGGCGTCATGAACACGGGCGCGAGCCACCTCTTGCCGGGCTCCAGATAAGCCACAATCACGCCCGTGAAAAGTGCTGAGGAGGCGATGTTCACGATTTCGTTGCCCATCAATATGGAAGTAATCAGCCGCCTGGGCCTGTCCAGAAGGTCGGACACCCGTTCACCCACGCCGCCTTCCCGGCGCATGGCGCGCACCCTGGGGCGCGGAAGAGAGAAAAGGGCCGTTTCGCTGGCCGAGAATCCGGCGGAGCAGAGCATGAGGAAGACGAAGGCGGCGAGCCGGAAGAGCAGGTCGGCATCCATCAGTCAACGCCTCCCGGCTGAGTGCAATGAAGATGTATTCTCCCCGGAGGTTCGGGGTCAGGCGCAGATTCTTCCGCTACCATGAGTCTGTCAATCTCCTTAAATAATCCCGGAATGCAGGGCCGATGTCCTCGCGCTCCAGAGCGAACTCGACTGTCGCCTCCAAAAAACCCAGCTTATCACCCGCGTCGAAGCGCTTTCCCTCATACTCATAAGCGTAGAGCCTGGTATGCTCCAGCAGTCCCCGCAACCCGTCGGTGAGCTGAATCTCTCCTTTCGCATCCGGCTTCATGCGCTCGAGGATCGGGAAGATCTCCGGCGGCAAAACGTAGCGCCCGATGATGGCGATGTCCGAGGGCGCATCTTCGGGCTTCGGCTTTTCCACCATGCCCTTGAGCGGCGTAACGCCCGGGGCGGGCGGCGGTTCGCCGGAAGGATCGATGACGCCGTATTTGGAGAGCGCGTGTTTCTCAACCCGCAGCCCCGCAACCACGCCGCCGCCATGCGCATGGAACACGCGAACCAACTGGCCGATGGCGGGTTCTTCACTCCTGATGACGTCATCGGACAATATGACGGCGAAAGGCTCATCCCCCACGGCCGGCTGAGCGCAAAGGATCGCATGACCCAAGCCCAAAGGACGCTTTTGGCGGATGGACGTAATGCGCGCTTTTTGCGAGATTTCCTCCACCACGGCCAATAATTTCTCTTCGCCTCTGTCACGCAAATAGGATTCCACCTCGAACGCGACATCAAAGTGATCCACCATCGAAACCTTCCCGCGTCCGGTGATAAAGACGATCTCCTCGATGCCGGCGTCCAGGGCCTCCTGCACGCCGATTTGGATTTGCGGGACATCCACGATGGGAAGCATCTCTTTCGGGATCACCTTGGTGGCGGGCAAGAACCGCGTGCCGAGCCCGGCCACGGGAAAAACAGCCTTGCGAACCCGGCTCATGAGAAGGTTCCCATGAGAAAAAAGATGTGTCGCTGCATGTGAATACGTGACATTTGCCCTAGATCATAGAAAAAGGAATAAACGGAGGTCAAGGCCCCTTTTTCCGGGCGAGCATCCGCTCGAACGCATCTTCATCGAGAATCTCGACGCCGAGGGATTCCGCGTTTTTCAGCTTCGAACCCGGGCCCTCGCCCGCGACGAGATAGCTCGTGTTCTTGCTCACCGAGGAGGTCACCCGTCCCCCGAGCGCCTCGATGGCCGCTTTCGCCTCGCTTCGCGATCTTCCCGAGAGCGTCCCGGTGAGCACGAAGGAAAATCCCGAGAACGCGGCCTCGCCGGTGCCGCCCTCCGCCGCCTTGAGGGGCGCCTGCGGCTCCACGCCCGCGGAGAGGAGGTTGTCCACCATCTGTCTGGACTTGGCATCGGCGAAAAAACGCACGATTCTTTCCGCCACCTGGGGGCCCACCTCATGAACCGAGGTGAGCGTTTCCGCATCCGCGCGGGACAATTCTCCGACGCTGCCGAACCTCTCGGCCAGCACTTCCGCGATGTGCTCCCCCACGTGGCGGATGCCCAGTGAATAGATG
>WTGD01000046.1 GCA_011523725.1 Nitrospinota bacterium | reverse complement strand
ATCAAGGACGTTCTCAAACAGCCGGTGAGGTTCGTCTGGCACAAGGAAACCTCTCTGGGAGACGCGGAAGTCGTGATACTTCCCGGAGGCTTCAGCTACGGGGATTACCTAAGGGCCGGCGCCATATCGCGCTTCTCGCCCATCATGAAGGCCGTCTCCGAGCATGCCCGGGAGGGGCGTCCCCTGCTCGGCATATGCAACGGCTTTCAGTGTCTGACAGAATCGGGCCTCCTGCCCGGGGCCTTAAGGCGAAACGAGTCGCTTCGCTTCGTTTGTGAGGAAGTCTGGCTCAAATGCGAGACTTCGAGGACCCCCTTCACTTGCGGCATCGAGCCGGACGAAATTCTCAAAATGACCATCGCCCACGGCGAGGGCAACTACTTCTGCGAACCCGGTACGCTCGCCGAACTCGAAGACAACAACCAGATAGTCTTCCGCTACACAGACGCGGATGGAAGCGTGAGTCCCGAAGCGAATCCCAACGGTTCGATGAATAACATCGCGGGTATATGCAACCTGGCGGGAAACGTAGTGGGTCTGATGCCGCATCCCGAGCGTAGCTGCGATTCCCTGCTGGGCGGCGAGGACGGGTTGCAGATGTTTATGTCCGTGCTGCGGATGGTGGCCTCATCGTGATCACGACGGACACGCACGCCACGAGGGAGATGGCCCTTGACCACGGCCTTTCTGCAACCGAATGGGAGAAGATAAAGGAAATTCTGGGGCGCAAACCCAACGTCACGGAACTCGGCGTATTCTCCGCCATGTGGAATGAGCACTGCTCGTACAAGAGCAGCCGCATCCACCTGAAAAAATTTCCCACGCAAGGCCCTCACGTCCTGCAAGGACCCGGAGAAAACGCCGGTGTCGTCGACTTAGGTGAAGGCCTCGCTGTCGCCTTCAAAATGGAGAGCCACAATCACCCCTCTTTCATCGAGCCCTACCAGGGCGCGGCCACCGGAGTTGGCGGCATTTTGAGGGACATCTTCACAATGGGCGCGCGGCCCATTGCGGTGCTCGACAGCCTGCGTTTCGGGGCACCGGAACATCCCCGCACACCCTATCTCGTTGGCGGCGTCGTAGGCGGTATCGCGGGTTACGGGAATTGCGTCGGCGTTCCCACTGTGGGCGGAGAAACGAAATTTCACCCCTGCTACAACGGGAACATTCTGGTAAACGTCATGTGCGCTGGCATTATGCGCTCAGACGCCATATTCCGGGGTACGGCTTCAGGCATCGGGAACCCGGTCATCTACGTCGGCGCACCCACCGGGAGAGACGGCATTCACGGCGCGTCCATGGCGTCTGCGGGGTTTGATGATTCCGCCCTCGAAAAAAGACCCACCGTTCAGGTGGGGGATCCGTTCCGGGAAAAACTCCTGCTCGAAGCGTGCCTGGAACTGATGAAGTGCGGCGCTGTGGTCGGCATTCAGGACATGGGAGCCGCCGGCCTCACCTCCTCTTCCGTCGAAATGGCGGGCCGGGCAGGTACGGGTCTTCTGCTTCGCCTGGATTCGGTGCCTTGCCGGGAAGAGGCGATGACGCCTTACGAAATGATGCTCTCGGAAAGCCAGGAGAGGATGCTGCTGGTCGCGGAAAAAGGCAGGGAATCCGAGGTGCGAGAGATATTCCAGAGGTGGGACCTGCCGATGTCCGTCGTGGGGGAAGTAACCGGAGACGGGAGGCTTCGTGCAACTTTTGGAGGGGATGAAGTCGCTGAACTACCTATATCTTCGCTGACGGATGATGCGCCAACCTATGACCGTCCTAGAGAAACCGAACGCGGGCTCCCACTCGATGATCCGCTAGACAAACTGCCGAAACCTGAAGATTTAGGGGCCACCCTGCTCAAGATGCTGGCCCATCCCAACCACGGGGACAAAAAACCGATATGGCGCCAATATGACTATAAAGTTCGCACGAACACAGTGACCCTTCCAGGCGGAGACGCAGCCATCATCCGTCTAAAAGGCACGCACAAGGCGCTGGCCCTCACGACGGATGGGAACGCGCGATACGGCATGCTTGATCCCTATAAGGGGGGAATACTCGCCGTGGCGGAAGCAGCGCGAAACATCTGCTGCGTGGGCGCAAGACCGCTTGCGATCACCAACTGCCTCAACTTCGGTAATCCCGAGCGCCCCGCCGTCATGGCCCAATTTTCTTCGTCGATCGATGGCATGGCGCAAGCGTGCCGCTCTCTGGGTCTCCCCGTGGTGAGCGGAAACGTGAGTTTTTACAACGAAACGCATCAGGTGGATATCTATCCCACCCCGATCATCGGTATGGTGGGACTGCTCGACGACATTCAAAAAAGAGTAGGCCATGGATTCGCCTCACAGGGTGACGTCATCGCTCTGATTCATCCCAAAGACGAAGCTCCGTTGCCGCACGCATGCGCCCATGAGTACGTGTGGATGGAAACGGGACGGGAAGGAGGCGATGCACCGTCGATATCGCTGGATGCGGAAAAAGCCGTGCAAGCGGCTTGCAGACGAGGCATCGAAATGGATTTTGTGCGCTCCGCTCACGATCTTTCCGAAGGAGGATTGGGAATCGCTTTGGCTGAATCTGCACTCTCATCGCTAAAAAGCGGGCTTGGAGCCGAGGTGTGGCTTCCCGAGCAGGAGGGCAGGCTCGACGGCTTGTTATATGGTGAAGCCGCATCGCGCATTCTGGTGAGCGTATCTCCCCAGTCGGTGAACGCGCTGCAAGAGGCCGTACAAAGCTGCGGGGCGGAGCTAACGCGCATCGGTCGCGTTCAGGAGGATGCTTTCGTCGTAAAAACCCCTGATAATGTTCCCTTGATTGACTTGGCCATGCCGGATATCGTGGCGGCATGGTCGGACGCCCTCTCCGAGGTGTTGTGAGATGTCTGTCTGGATAGATGACCATCCGAAAGAAGAATGTGGCGTCTTTGGTATCTACGACCACCCCGAGGCGGCTAATCTGGCCTATCTGGGTCTCTACGCACTCCAACACAGAGGACAGGAGAGCGCGGGCATCGTTGCCTCCAACGGGGAAAGGGTGCACAGCGAAGTCGGCATGGGTCTTGTTGCCGATGTTTTCACGGAAGAGCGCATCGCCAAGCTTAAAGGTCGCATCGCCATCGGACACAACCGCTATTCCACCGCCGGGCATTCGGATATCAAAAACGCCCAACCGTTCCTGGTCGACTACGCCAAAGGAACGCTCGCCCTCGGTCACAACGGAAACCTCGTCAACGGCGGCGCCCTGCGCGAGGAACTCGAAGAGAACGGCTCCATATTCCGCAGCACGACGGACAGCGAGGTCATCTTGCATCTCATCGCGCGCTCCGATGAGAAAACCACCGAGGGAGCCATCATCGAAGCCATCCAACGGCTGGAAGGCGCTTATTCGCTCATGATGATGACAGAGGATAAGTTGATTGGCATCCGCGACCCCAGAGGCTTCCGCCCACTGGTCTTAGGCAAACTCCCAGCGAGCGAGACCGGGGGCGATTGCTGGGTTCTTGCGAGTGAAACGTGCGCACTCGATTTGATTGATGCCGAATATATTCGCGAAATAGAACCCGGCGAGATGGTCATAATCGATCAAAACGGATTAAGAAGCCTCACCCATTCTGCGTCTGTTGAACATCGCCAATGTATTTTCGAGTTCATATATTTCGCCCGTCCGGACAGCTTCATTTTCGGGAAAAACGCCTACGCCGTGAGGCGAAAACTGGGCGCCCACCTCGCCGAGAAAGACGATGTGGAGGCGGATATCGTCACGCCCGTTCCGGACTCAGGTCTATCCGCCGCGCTCGGATACTCAGACGCATCGGGCTTACCTTTTGAATGGGGGCTGATTCGCAATCACTATGTGGGCCGCACGTTTATCGAACCCGAGCAGTCCATACGAAATTTCGGCGTTAAACTGAAATTGAACCCCATGAAAGAGTTCCTGGCGGATAAACGAGTCGTTGTGGTCGATGACTCCCTCGTCAGGGGCACGACGAGCAAGAAGATCGTTGAACTCATCCGCCGAGCGGGCGCAAGAGAAGTTCACATGCGCATCAGTTCTCCCCCCATCACCCATCCATGTTTCTTCGGCATCGATATGCCTACCCTCGCGGAACTGAAGGCATCTTCGAACAGCGTGGAGGAAATCCGGCAATTCCTGGGGGCGGACAGCCTCCGCTATTTATCCCTGGAGGGGCTGCTTCGCTGTGTTCACCCGAATGAAGAATCGTTTTGCACGGCCTGTTTTTCCGGAAATTATCCAATCCCGGTTGAGCCAAGCGACTATCAGCTCTCTCTTTTCCGGGATTCGCGCACCTCGGAGCACCGAGCATAATGAATTTGACCAAGCTTATCGGTGATTGTTATCCTCTTTGGTGGTGGTTGTTCCCGCCGGAACATTCTCAGAGAACAACCTGAAATAGCGGAGAAAGTGTCTTGCTAATGAATCGAAGATGTTTTTTCCTGCTCTGCGTTTTCGCAGCAGGCTGCAGCGCAGCGCCCGTCACTCAGAATGAAATTCAGCCGAAGAAATTGACGGGCGATGTCGCCATCCAGGCGAATGTTGATGCTTCGAAAAAATCGACCGGCACCGTTTCCATCGAGGAGGGGATCTCTGCTCCACCTCGAGAAGCGGTTTTCCTATCTCCAAAACGCATAGCGCCCAGGCAACCCGAAATCGCTCAGAAAGAATCGCCAAAGGTCCTGGCGTCCATACAACCGAAAGACAACGAAACCGATAAAGTCACCAAGCAGCCGGACCCTGTAGATTCAGGGGATGAAAAGACGGTTAAAGATTCTGAACCTTCTCCTCATGACATCAGTTTACCGGTGCCTGAAACCGAAGAATTCCTCAAGTCTCCACCCACACCAGAAGCTGAGAAGCCCAAAGCGTTTTTATACGACGTTCCCGTCGTTCGCAACGCCATCGTGGATAGGTGGATTGAGTACTTCACGGGTCCGGGGCGCGCCAGTTTTTCCGTCTGGTTGGGCAGAGGGGGACGATATATCAAATTGTTCCGTGAAATTCTGAAGGAACACCAACTGCCGCAGGATCTGGCGTATCTCTCTCTTATCGAGAGCGGATTCAGCCCGAAGGCACGCTCCAGAGCCGGTGCGGTCGGTCCCTGGCAGTTCATGCCGGGCACCGCGAGGCGGATGGGCCTGAAGATCAACTATTATCTGGATGAGCGGCGCCACCCGATGAAATCCACGCGTGCGGCCGCGGTCTACCTATCGAAACTTTATGAGGAATTCGGCGATTGGCATCTCGCGCTCGCCGCATACAACGCGGGGGAGCGCCGCATCGCCAGAGCCATTCGCAGATCGAGGCGAAAAGACTACTGGTCACTGGCCAGAACGAGATACCTGCCCAACGAAACTCGCAACTACGTCGCGAAATATCTGGCAGGGATGATAATCGCCAAAAACCCGGAAGTTTTCGGATTCGTGGGCATCGATTATGAAAACTCCTGGAATTACAAAATCGTCAAACTTTCTCATGGCACCAGCTTGAGAGCAATTTCGCGTATTTCGAACGTCTCGCTGCGCACTTTGAGGGAAATCAATGCGGAGTTGAGAACCTCCGTCACGCCCCCAGGCAATGGATACCATCTTTTTCTGCCGGATGGAGAAGCAAAGGAATTTGCCGCAAAACTCGCGGAACTGACCGAGAGATATTCCTCCTCTCCCAACGGTTACCGCATACAGCCAGGCGATACTTTCGGCGCCATCGCGCAGAGATTCGGAGTCCCGCTAGACAGGCTGCTCGAGATGAACACCCATCTCCATCCCAGAAAACTTCAAGTGGGCACCAAAATTCTTCTGCCCCAATCACCTAAAAAGCTGAAGGCGCCTCTACAAAACGCCGCATTGGCAAATGGGAACACACCCATGCCACAGTTGCATGTCGTACGACGAGGTGAAAATTTCTGGCTGATCGCGCAAAAATACGGTATCTCCACCCAAGAACTCATGCGCATCAATACCGGCCTCAATCCGAAACGCTTGCGCATCGGCATGAAAATTCACCTCCCTTCCCCCAAACGCCCTGCAAAGGTCGAAAAGAGCGAGAAAAAAAATCCAGATAGACCATTGCACCATCTCGTCGGCCCGGGAGAGAACATCTGGCTCATCGCCAAACGATACGGAATTTCAACGAAATCTCTCCTCGTCTGGAATCGGCTGAGCGCCTCGGCCAAAATTTTTCCCGGAGAAAAACTCATCGTTCGCCGCTAGAATCAAAGGTTTCTTGACACCTGCTTTGATGCTCTCCTAAGATTCAAAATGAACCAGAGTTGCTCGACGATATTTCTTTTCAATAGAGAATGCCATGTTCAATCGCGCTACAAACGACCTCATGACAGTTGCTTTCTCCTTGGTTTGCGTGCTCCTCATCCTGAGTGGATGCGTCTCCCGCCCCAAGGAACAGGCGTCGCCCGGAGAATTGCTCGTCATCGGCGAGGAGGATATGCGGGCTGAACGCTTCGAGGCGGCGCGCCTCGCGTTCAAGCGCTTGCTGGAAGAATATCCCGACAGCAAACACCGCCGAAGCGCGCTGTTGAGTCTGGGAGATTCATACTACCACGCGGAAGAATACATCGAATCGAAGCTCCAATACGCTGAATATGTGCGCCTCTACCCTGTTAGCGCTGGAACGCCGAAAGCATACTATTTCCTCGCGATGAGCGATTATCAAAGGAACCTCGACATTGACCAGGACGCATCCGTTGCAAGAGATGCGCTTGAAAACTTTCAGACTCTCGTGCGCCGTTTCCCCGGCTCGGAATATACGACCGATGCAAAGCAGAAAACATTAGAGTTAAGAGAACATCTTGCCCAAAACGCTCTGTTTATCGCGAATTTCTACTTCAGGACAAATCTACGAGTCTCTGCGATTCCGCGCTACAGAGAAATTATCCGTGATTTCGAAGATGTTCCCTACGTACGCGCTGAAGCCATGTACAAGCTGGGGGAAAGCTACAGAATAGAGGAAAGCTTCAAGAAAGCAGGAGAAGCCTATGGCTTACTTTTAGAGTCGTATCCCGATGACCAGTACGCTTCTCCTGCATATAACAGGCTTCTCGCACTCACGAGCAAAAAATGACTATCCAACTCATCTTGTCCAAACAACTCAGTTACATTCGAGCAATTCTCGATGACTGAGCCGAATGAAGGCGAGTCCGAGGACAGAACTTTGCCTACCGGACGTGACGAGGCACCCGATACGAAAGAAACGAATTCCCACACGATAAACGAAACGGAGAATGCGCCCACGCTTTCCGATTCCCCCGGTGATTCAGACGAAGATGCGCCCGCCTCTCCCGCCGTGGACACACTGTCCCTCTATCTCAGAAACATCGGCGTCCACCCCATTCTCACGCGCGATGAGGAGCACGCACTCGCCATCGAGGCCAGAGAAGGGGATGAAGAAGCATTTAACAAACTCGTTCGTTCGAATTTAAGATACGTCGTCAACGTGGCGAACCGCTACAAAAACTTCGGGCTTTCACTCGAGGATTTGATAAATGAGGGAAACATCGGGTTGATCAACGCGATCAAACGCTTCGAGCCGGAGCGCGGCGTAAAACTCATTACCTACGCCGTATGGTGGATTCGTCAAAGCATCATGCACGCTCTGGCGAATCAGAGGAGCACCGTCCGGCTGCCCGTCAAGCAGGCCGGTCTTCTGCATAAAATCTCCATCATGTACGAGAAGCTCCGGCAGGAATTCAGGCGTGAACCAACAACATTTGAATTGTCCGAACGGTTGAACATAAAAGTGGCGGACATCGAGAAACTCATACGCGCGAATCGGAAATATCTTTCTCTCGATGCCACTATCTCTCCCGACGACGACACCAGCTATCTCGATTTACTCGAAGAGCAAAGCGCCGCATCCGTGGAGGAAAACGTAGTGCAGCACTCTCTGGAAGAGGAAGTGGAGGACCTGCTTGCAGAACTCGACCCGAGAGAGCGTGACATCATTCGTATGCGCTACGGCTTCGACGGAGAGGCGATGACGCTCGAAGAAATCGGGAGCAAACTCGGGCTATCGCGCGAAAGAATCAGACAGATAGAGAAAAAAGTGATAAATCGCTTTCGCGCGGAAAGCAGCCACCAGACCCTGCATGATTTTCTGAGTTGACGATGTCCGAGGTGAAGCCACAAAAATCTGACGCTTCTCCCACAGGCTGGCGAGAAGCGGCCTCGCGCCTTATCGCGAGTGGAACCGGAGAAAAATTCACGCTCGCGAACAGCCTCACTCTCGCTCGCATCCTGAT
>WTGD01000365.1 GCA_011523725.1 Nitrospinota bacterium | reverse complement strand
ACCATGGGCGGAGCCATGACCAACAAGCTTCTCAAAGCAGGCTTCGTGGTTCATGGATACGATCCGGCGCCGGAGGCCCGCGCCCGGGCGGAGGCGGCGGGAGCGAAAACCTTCGACTCCCCGGCGGAAGCGGCCGCTGAGGCGGAAGTCATCTGCTCGTCCGTGCCTGAAACACAGGACGTTCACGAGACCTATCTCGGTGAAAAAGGCGCGCTCCTCACCTCCAAAGAAGGCGTCGTCTGTTTCGATTTTTCCACCATCGCTCCAAGCGGCAGCCAGGCCGTTGCGAAGCAGGCGGCGGAAAAAGGCGCGATATTCCTCGATACGCCCGTGAGCGGCAGCGAGCCCAGCGCCATCAGCGCGGAGCTCAACGTGATGGTGGGCGGCGATGAAGCAGCGCTGAACGCACACCGCGACGTTCTCGAAGCCGTCTCCGAGTCCATCAACCATTTCGGACCGAACGGCGCGGGACTGCACATGAAGCTCGTGGCCAACCAGATCGTCTCGGTGTTTCTATCCGTGGTGTCCGAAGGCCTCACCCTCGGGGAACGCTCGGGCCTCGACCCCGTGGAGATGATGGATTATCTGAAAAACGCATCGATCCCGAAAATTCTGGCCATCAAGGGCTCCCCCCTGGCGAGCAGGGACTACACGCCATATTTCAGGGTCGACCTGATGCGCAAAGACCTGCGCCTCATCTCCGAGATGGCCGAGGCCGCGACGACGCCGACGCCGTTCGCAGCACTGGCGAGGCAGGTCTTCATCGCCACGTCGGCCATGGGCTTCGGTGAGGTGGACCAGAACGCGGTGCGCGAGTTTTTCGACAAAACCGCAGGGCTCAGCGCTTGATACCCCGCGTCTAAAAGTCTCAAGTCGCCTTCTTGAAAAAACCCTTCACAGGGAGTTCCGCGCCCACACCCTGGGCCTTCGCGCGCCGGTAGAGTTCCGCGCCCAGGGCCACGTCCTCTATCGCGACCCCCTGGCTCAGGAACAGGTTGATCTCGTCATCGGACGCGCGTCCGGGCATGACGCCCGTCGCGATCAGCCCGATCTCGGACACCTGGCCCCACTGGATGACGTTCGACCGTATGGCGCCGACCAGATCGCCGCTCTCGAATTCGGCGCCCTCGAGGTTATCCGTCACGATACGTCCCGCCGCCGCGCGGCGGAAGGTCTCGTCGTCCACCTCGCGGTTCGTGATGCGGTTCGAACCCGCCGCGACGACCGTCGCGCCCGGCTCCAGATCGTTGCCGTCAAAAACAGGTTCGCGCGCCGTGGTGATGGTGCACACGATCTGCGAGCCTCTCACCGCCTCGCTCGCCGATTCCACCGGAACGAGTTCCGCGTTCACCCTCCCCTGCATCGCGCTGACGAACTTTTCCCTCTTCTCGGCGCGGCGGCTGTGGACTTTCACGGTTTTGAGGTCGCGCGCGCAGCAAAGGGCTTCGAGTTGGGACCTCGCCTGCCATCCCGTGCCGATCAACCCGGCCACCTCGGCGTCTTCCCGCGCCATGTATTTCGCGGCCACGCCGCTCGCCGCCCCCGTGCGCATCTGCCCCTGCACGTTCGCCTCCATGAGCGAAAGCATCTCGGAGGTGTTCGCGTCCCACAGCAGGAAGATGAAGCGCACGCCGATGCCCGGAAACGTGGTGTAGGCCTTGAGGCCCAGATAGCCCTCGTTTTCATCCACCATTCCGCCGAACATGACGTGCATCGTGCCCTTGGGGACGAATACCCGCCGCCGCGGCTGATTCGGCGCGCGCCCCTCTCCCTGGGCCTTGAAGCATTTCTCCACCACGTCCATGACATCGGACATGTTCACCAGACTCTTGACGTCGGATTCACTCAAATAAAGCAACGATCCTCTCTCCTCTGTGATTCAAGATTTGCAGAAACCAAGACATTTCAAGCCAGAGCGACGCTCGAAAAAGTGACCGTCCCGTTCGGGTCCGGCCATTGGGAATAGCGGAGCACCTCTCCCTCGCAGTCATCCAGAACGCGCAGCATGGTGTAGACGGGCGCCAGGCCGCACACGTTTCTCGCATCCCCGTCTTCGGCCACGCTCCAGTAAAACGCCTCCGCATCCCCGCCGCACACCGCTTCCAGGGATTTCCCGTCCGCCCGGGCGAGTCCTTCGAGCCGCGCCTCGTCCACGGGGGACTCATCGCCGAACTGGGGGCCGACGTGGGCGAAATCCACGCTCGCGATGAGGCAGACCTTCCCTCCGTTCTGGCGATGCGCCGCAATCGTCTCCTTCAGCGCGGCGACGAAAGTCTCCACCTGCGCATCGCCCCGGGGAGAGCGCCTCTCGGCCACGAACGGGTGGAACGAACCCACCAGAATGGGGGCGAACTGTACCGGCCGAGCGTCCGCAAAGAGATACTGAAGAAAAACCGCCTGAAACTCGATGGAGTGCTCGCCTCGATGCGCAAACTCATCCTGAAAGGAGTTTACCGTCAGCTTCTCCGAGAGTTGCTCGACGAACCCTGCGTCCGTCTCCAAAACCCCGAACGGCGTCTCGAAAGATTTGGCCGTGAGGTTGTAGATGTACTTCGTCGGAGCGTGGACCGTCCCCAGAACGACGAACAAATCGGCGTCCGCTTGTTCCGCGACGGACTTGTACGCCCATGCGAAGGTGGCGCCTCCGCGATGGAAATCGATGTGCGGGGCGACCAGGCCCCGAAGCGGTTTGGCCGGAGAGGACAAATTTTTCACGGGCATCCCGGGGCCATCAGCCCCGGTGAAAAAACCATCGATATGAGAACGCAAAAGCGTCGGGTCCGCATCGTAGCTTTTGCCCGCCAGAAAAGCCGGGCGCACCGGAGCGCTCAAGTAGGCGTCTTTGAGCGACGCGCTCCAGGAGGCGAAGGCGTCTCCTTCCAGGAAATGCGCCTCATCGAGACTCGATACCATATCCAGGTAGATTTCTTCCGAGACATCCATCCCGTGGCGGGATTTGCACTGCTGCCGGATGTCTTCAAAAGTGTGGCGGCCATCGAGCAGGCTCAGCACGGGAACCAGCGCCATGGGAGCAAGAAGAACCGCCTCGCTGAGACGCAGCGGGTCCGTGAGCCTCAACACCCTCTGGCCCTGATGCTCTGCAGGTGTGGCCTCCACGGGTCTCAGCTTCAATCGCTGCGACGTCATATCCAAAACGCCTCACCCCCTGCCCTGATCGGCATAACGTCCGAAAAACGGAGCACAGGATATCCCGACAATCGACACAACCGCCAGCGTATAAAACCCCGGGCCGAACGACCCGGCCCAATCCCTGATCGCGCCGATCGTCCAGGGCCCGACGAAACCGCCCAGATATCCCATCCCGATGATCAAACCACCCGCCTGACCCACCTGGCTCTTCTCTACATATTGCGCGGGATACGCCAGACAGAACAAGAACCAGCAATTCGTGGTCAGACCCAAAACAGCCGTTCCCATCGCCGCGACCCATGCGTTTCCCGCCGGCATCACGGCGAGTGCCACGGCCGTGAACAACCCGCACAAAACCATCATCACCCGTTCGCCGCCCACGGCCAGCGCCATTCTGTGCGCGCTCAGGGAAGCAAAAATTCCGAGCAAAGGCAAACTCGACACGATAAGCGCGGCGTTCGCCTGCGACCAGCCTTTCGTCATCAGAACCGTGGCCAGCCAGCCCAGGCTCGTATAAAAAACGATGTTGTTGAAGAACAAGGAGCCGCCGACACCCCAGACGGCGAGAAGCCGGTACACCACCCCGCTTTGGGCCGGGGCGGATTCGGAGCTCAAGTCTACCGCGACCGAGGCGGAGTTCCTCTGCCAGACGATGAACGCCGCGACCAGAATGAGCGCCCATCCCAGAAAGCCGCCGCGCCACACGCTTCCTCCCCACTCTGCGGGCAAAATCGCTGCGACGGGCGTCATATAGTGCGATGCCGCGACGCCCAGACCCGCGCCCGCAATGATGGAAGCCGTATAGACGGCGGAGCCGAACTCGTTGCGCTCCGAAGGAACTATCGTCCCCACCACTTTCGGCATGACGGGAAACACCAGCCCCAAGCCCGCGCCCACGAGCGCAATGCCCGAGGCGAGCGACCAGAAATCCCCGCTCAAGATGCGGACGACTCCTCCCAGCAAGGTTAGGAAAACACCGCAAAGAACCATCTTCTTCACACCCAGCCTATCGACCAGCCGCCCGCCAGCGATCGCGAAAAACGCTATCAGCGGAAACGGCGCGGAGAGCAGGAAACCGCCCGCGCCGAAGG
Source organism: Nitrospinota bacterium (assembly GCA_011523725.1). GTDB lineage: Bacteria > UBA8248 > UBA8248 > UBA8248 > UBA8248 > Bin107. Next base: position 4,075 of record WTGD01000365.1, on the reverse strand, counting down.
ACAGGTCCAGGTTATTCCGGATGAAGCCGATGAGTCCGCTCGTCGACACCAGCGAACCGAAGACGGCGAAAATGATGAAACAGGCGGCTCCCAATATGGAGCGCCAGTGCGGGTTTTCTGCGGTCATCCGTCCAGCCCCAGCAGGCGCGCCGCGTTGCCTCCCAGCCATTTCTCCATCACGGCCGGCTTCAAGGGAAGGTTCCTCGCTTCTTCGAGAATTTCGCCCAAGGATATCGGCAGAAGCGGCCAATCGGTTCCGAACAGAATTTTATCCTGTATCGTGGAGTTGCCGAAATGAAGCAGCATCTCCCAGCCCGAACCCGGCGTCGTGAAATACTTCCACCGGTGGCCCGAGGGGTCGATATAGAGATTCGGGTGCCGCCAGGCGGCGGCCACCATCTCCGGCACCCAGGGCCAGCCGCCGTGGCCCGCGATTACCTTCAGTTCCGGCATCTCGCCGCACAGGCGATCCAGAGCCAGGGGTCTGCCGAGCTCCATGGGGTGAGCGGGCGCCCAGTTCACCGAGGTGTGAATCCATACGGGAACGTCCAGTTCGACGCACTTTCGGTAGATGGGCCGATACGCCGGCGCGTCGGCGGGCAGGCGATGCAGAAAAGGAACGAGAAACGCCCCGTGCAGGCCAAGGTCGCGCACGCTTTTTTCCAGCGTGTTCGCCGCATCGCCCTTGTTGGGGTCGACGCCCTGAAAGGCCAGAATCCGCTCCGGATACGAATCCACCGCACGGGCGAGAACATCCGGGTCGAGCGGCGTGACGCCGGTAGTGCTCTCCTGGTCGATGCTGAAAACGACCGCCTTGTCGTAGCCTGCCGCGTCCAGAAGCGCGACGAACTCTTCCAGGGGCTGCCCGAGCCTCGCCGATACCTCCTCGATGAACCCGTGGATTTCCTCTCTCGTCGTCCCCACCGCCCTGCGGCGAAACTCCGCTTCGGGCACGCCGCAAAATGCGCTCAAGCCCTTCGCGAACATTTTCAGGTAACCGGGAATCGAGGCCCAGCCCGACAGGCGGGCGCGGTAGGACTCTGCGACGGGCAGGAAGCTGCAAATATCGATGATCAACGCGAGCGGCCCTCGGCCTGGCCGGCGGATGCGCCCGGCCGGAAGATGGAAAAATTATTTTGATTCAGGGTCAATCGCGCCGAATTCACCGATACCGCCAGGATGAAAACGAGAATGATGGCGATAGAACCGCTCATTCGTACGCTCCCGCCCCGCCTGAGCGCGCCGAGCAGCAACTCGAACAACAATACGACGCAAACGGCGCCGATGATGAGCAGCGTCACGAAAGTCGAGCCGCCCGACATCAACATGCCGTCCCAAAAACCAGACCCCCGGAAGAAGAACCAGGCGCCCGCCAATCCCGCCTGGATCATCAGAAAAGACAAGGAGAACTTCGCGCCGAGCCGAACCCACCGCGCTCCGCTCGACACCGAAACCGAACTCTCCCACCGGAAAGCCTTCCCCCCCAGAAACATGAGGACGAGGCCGCCGACCGAAAACGCCGAGAGATAGAAATGCGCGGTAGGCCACCAAAAAGAGGAGTGCGTCAAAAAACGCAGGCTCCACCCTTCTTCCGAATCGAGAAGATGCGGACTCATACAGGAAAGTGCGAATGCCCAAACCAATCCGGCGCTCAGCGCCATCGAGACGCCCGCTGGAACCATCACCAGGTGCATGATTCCAAATTCCCGGGCCCATCCCCGATTCCTCGAATGCGCGGAGGCGAGAACCACGAAGACGAGCAGCAAAAGCAACGAGGCGCCCAACGAGCGAATCAGCGCGATCACGGAAGTGAAAAAAACGGCCGGCTGGGTCGTGGACGCCAGCAAGGACAGCGCCGCCCCGATGAGGAGCACGGGAACGAGAGATGCCGGGCACAGACCGGAGAGTCGGCGTGCGAATTCCATATCGTCGGCGTTGTTCTCCCGCCGGCCCCAGAACGCGAGATGCGCGGAAAACCACGGAAGAGAAACACTCACCCCGGCGCACAGCCACAAGACGGAGCCCAGCAGGATAATGATCCACTCGCTCCATTCGGTAGTAATTACGTTCATGGCGAATTCTTCTCTTCCGGCTGCTTTGCGTCTTGTGAGTCGATCGGCGGAGCCGAAGGTTCGGCGGAAACGCTTTCCCCGTATCCCGGGTTATTGTTTTGCGCGTCGTTCAAGGGCGTGGTGGATGCGGCGGCACTCTCCGTTTGCGGCGGCATTTTGGCTTCCGGGTCGCTTCCGGCGTCCTGTCCCTCACCCGGCGGACTGGAAGAAACGGGGGGAACTTCTTCCCCTTCCTCCGGTTTTCTTCCGTCCCAGGCTTTCGCGCCGTCTTCCGCGTCGCTTGGCGGAGCGGAAGGAGTGATGAGGACGGCCTCTTCTTCCCCCGAGGTTTCCATATTCCGCGAATCCATCGATCGTGTGAGGGAAACGGCGGAGTCGACCGGTTCCTGCGCTTGTGATTCTTTTGCGTCTTGCGCGGCGGCGGGGAGCGGGAGAACGGGAACGGCGGCGCCTTTCTCCATCACTTCCGGCTTGCCGGCCTCCGGGTTTTCAGGGTTTTTTTCCGCATCCGTGGGAGAGGTTTTCGAGACCACCGCCGGACGCGCCACCGATTTTGAGTTGGCGGCAGGCGGGTCGGGGCGTGATGCGAGCGTTCGGCCCGATTTCGTGACGAGCGCTTCCAGATATTCCGCCAGGGCGCGGCGCTCATCGGTCGCGCCCGCCAACAAAGGGTACGGGGGGTGTTTGGCGCGCATATCACCTAAAAACCGAAGCGCGTCTCCTTTGAGCCGGAATCCGGGGAACCGGGCCGGGTCTTGCGACTTCACCCACTCCGCATGGCAGGCCATGCACTGCGCGCGAAAGCCGAACGCGCCGAGTTCCTCCTGCGCGGGCAGGGGCCCGCCCAGGTTCACGATATTCCACAAGCCCGTTTGATTCGAATCCTCCGCTTCTTCGATGATCATTCCATTGCGATACATATACTGGTGGATCTGGAAATTCCCCTTCGCCTCCACGTAGGCCCATCCGTATACCGCTACCAAAAGAACAACCAGTGCCGAAGCCGCGCCCCCATGCAATCGATGCCAACTTTGGGGGTCGCGAACGCCCCACCTGTATGCGACGCCCCCCAGGGCCGTCTGCGCCGCCACCGCAGCCGCTACCAACCAGAGCACCAACTTCTGATTCGGGCTTTCCGGCAGGCTGATTCCCCACCATATCCACCCGAGGACGCCGGCGGCGGCTCCCGCCGCCACCCACTTGCCCAGTTCATGCACCAGGGTGACGCGCCATGCGCTGTCCTTTCGGGCCAGGGCATAGAGCAAGCCGAAAGCGCCGGAGGTCGATATCGAAACCGCCGCCCACGTCAAGAAGGCGGCGGGGAAAGTAGGATTCCAGAAAGCGTTCCAAAGGCCGGGCTGCGCCGCCCACGCGCCCGTGTGCGCCGAAAAGGCGCAGACCGAAACCAGAATGGCCGCCGCACACCAAAAACCGGTCGCCGAGACGAGCCCCCACGCGAAACGAGACCGGCTTTCATGGCGATCTCTTCCCCATGAGACGGTGTATTGGTGCGAAAAACAAAGGCCCGACCCAAAAAGCAGCAAACCGAGCAAGGCGGGCGCGATGAAAATCGAATGGAGTTGCTCCATCATGCGTGGATGCCGGGCCATCATGACGACCCAAAGGCCGAGACCCAGGGGACATACCGCCCACGCCGCGAGGACGCGCGTCGTCTTCGCGCACGAAAGGGCCAAGCCGTCCCATCTGGGGTCCATACTTTGCGAAGCGCGAAACTTCGAGGTCAGGGTAAAAACCGAACCGCCGCAGACGCACGCAACCGCAACCGCGAAGAGAAAAGCAAACCCTCCCGCCAGGAGATGGTCGGAGAATGACAGCGCTTCCTGAAATGGAAATGGCACCGGGGTTACCTGTTCAAAAATACGAAAGACGCCTCAGAATCGAAACCGGAGAAGTCGACTCCGCCGATGTCTACACCCTGACGACTTCGCGCGTCAGGTATTTCTCCATCCTGTCCTCGTCCAGGGCGACGCCCAGCCCGGGGG
>WTGD01000229.1 GCA_011523725.1 Nitrospinota bacterium | reverse complement strand
GAATCATATGGGTTGATTGAAACTTTTCGCTCGCGATTTCATGAGAAGAACCCATGCAACATCAACGACTCTATGCCAGGCCCCGGTCGAATCTCTCTTTGATAGGCGCGAATGTGCGCCTGGAAGGCTCGCTGCTGTTTGCAGATAAAGTTTTCGTGGAAGGCGAATTCAAAGGAGAACTCCATGGCGACGGGCATCTCGAGATTGCGGAAGCGGGAAAAGTCGAGGGGGAGATCCATACGGACGAGTTAGTGAGTCACGGTCGTACCAAAGGTTCGATATTTGTGGCGAATCGTGTCGAACTTCAGGCCGGATGCTCTCACGAAGGCAACGTAACGGCTCGGAAAATATACATAGATCCAGAAGCTAAGTTTGAGGGTAGATTGATGATGCCTGACGTCGTTGCGACACCTGCGTCCAAGCCGTGGATTTCGAAAAGACGCCTGCAAATTGCGGCGGGGCTGGTGTTGTTTTTGGCTGTCGGTATTGCCACCACGGCGATTTCTCGCGAGTCTCCAGATTATTTTCGTAACATTTGGGAACGGTTCGATGCAATTTGGGAAGCGAGAGTTGGTGAATGGCTGGACTCCAGCGGGCCGGAAAACCCGAAACTTCAACTCGAAGAACAACAGAGAAGACACCTTGCAGTGGCGGCTCGGCACCAAAGCAAGGGGGAGTTCGATAAAGCCGCCGCCAGCCTGAGAAAAGCGTTGGCGCTCAAGGGGAGCCGCCAGAATGTGGCCCGCTACCGCCTGGCGAAAATACTGGCTCAGCAAAATCAAACCGCGGAGGCCATACGTGAAATACAATCTTTGCTTCAACGCACTCCGGGGCACATTGAAGGAATGATCCTGCTTGGCGATTTGTACGTTCACAGTGGGCAACTCTCAAAGGCGCTGGAAATATACAGAGAATCTTATCTGCGTGAACCCGAAGACATCGTCCTGAAAAGACGACTCCAAATCGTTGAATCCCGTGTCAGATCGGTTCAGCCCGAAGCGGCCGAGCCTGCGGAAGAGGCCTTGGATCCGACCCAGGTTTTAATCAATGCGGAGCGCTTCATATCCGGCAAGGATCCGGCGAGAGCAGTGAACCTACTCCGAAGCGCCATCGAAAAAACACCGGATAATGCGAGGTTCCATTTCTTGCTGGGTGCCGCCTTGGTTCAAATGAACCGTAGGAACGAAGCAATACGCGCTTATGAGAAAGTTGTTTCTTTATCGCCCGATTGGCTGGATGGATATATACGTTTGGGCGCCCTTTTGGAATCCAGGGGTCGAGACAAGGATGCGATTGCACTTTATGAAAAAGCGGGCCAATTGGACTTGAACGACATCGAGATGAAAATTCGCATCGCCAATCTTCATAAATCGAGGCAACGGAAAAAGATCGCTCATAAAATACTTCTGGATTTGTTGGAGAAAAACCCTCGTTCATCTCGCGTTTTGGTGGAACTTGGTGTTTTCCTTTGGGAAACCGGGAAGCCTGAAGAATCGAAGAAGGTGTTCATGCAGGTGCTTGAAATAGATAGGAATTCAGCGCCAGCGTTGAATCGGTTGGCGTGGTTTCACAGGAAGGACAAGGACAGCTTGGATCACGGCATCAAACTTTCAAAGCGCTCGCTGGAAATCCAGCCCGATACGCCGGCGTATCTCGATACACTGGCGGAGTTGTATTATCGCAACGAAGAATCGGTGAAGGCGCTTCCGCTCATTCAAAGGGCGATTGAATTAGACCCCGGAAATCGCTATTTTCGTCTGCAATTGGAAAAATTCAAGAGAGCGAGCCGCAAATGATGCCCGAAAACGATCGGATGAATGTGTATAGTCGCCACACCTTGATGGGTTTGAGTAACTGAGCACTTGTTCAGTCATGCATAAGAGTGTTGTATGAAATGGTTGCAAACAATTGATATGGAGGGATTGGGAGGCGCAATTCATCCCACTCCGTTATGGTGGTCGCCACCCTTAGTCTGGAGGGTTGAGAAATGGGTATTCTGACAATCTCAAGAGAGCTTGGAAGCGGTGGTGACGCTATTGGGAAAAAAGTGGCTCAAGAGTTGGAATGGACTCTTTTGGACAACGACGGGTTTGCGGATGCGGCACAATCATATGGTTATGTTCGAGCCGAACTCGAACAAGTGGATGAGAGGAAGCCTGGATTGATAGATCGCTTTTTTCGTGACAGGCAACTCGTATATCTCGATATCATGCGCGCCATCGTGTATGAATCGGCCTTGAAAAATAATTTCGTCATACTAGGCCGCGGATCACACATCCTCCTGGAGGGTATCAAGGGCGTTTTCCGGGCGCGCATCGTGGCACCTAGAGATTATCGCCAACGGACACTGGTAAAAAACGAGGGGATTACCCCATCCATGGCGGAGCAATTCATACGCCACAACGATGATGAAAGAATGGCCTATACGCGACATTTTTTCGATGTCAGGTGGGGAGAGCCGAGTCACTTCGACATCATATTGAATACCGGGTTGTTCAGTGAAGATATGTCGGTGCGTTTGCTGGTGAACATATTGAAAAGTGAAAAATTTTCACAATCCGAACCATCGGAATCCCAAAGACTCCAAAATCTGACTTTTGCGCAAAAGATCAAAGCGACGATTATGACGGATGAGCGAATCGATGCGAGCGGCATTGTCGTAGAGTGTCTCGGGCCAGGAGCACTGTTCTTGCACGGGCGCGTCAACAGCGATGAAGAAAAAGAATTGGCTGAATCAATTGCCAGAGAATACACTGGCGTTGTTGAGTTGAGTAGCGAACTGGTCGTGATGCCACCTATCGAAGGATGGTATCCGGTATGAGCTGGAGGCGTGAGCGAGAAATCAAATCACCGAGTGAAAGGCGTCTTACATTGCGCATAGTGTTTATCGGCGGCTTGATGATGGTGCTTTCCGGTTGCAGCTTGGTGGTGTTGCAAGCTGACTACCAGGAGGATAAAGCGCAAAGCAAAAAGGAAGTCGATTCGATCCGCGGCCAGCTTCTCGCGCACACGCAAATTTTGGCGAATCATGGGAAATCATTGAACGAGTTCAAATTGCAGCTTCGAGATGCGGTATCGAATGTTGAGAAAACGGTGAAGGAATTAAAGACGAAACCCAAGACGACGATGGTTTCTCCAGGGTCGGAGCGCAAAAAAGAATCCGCTGTGAAACCTGCCAATCAAAGCGAAACGTATGTGGGCACCAGATACATCCGTCGTACATATCGGGGGTTCTCGCTGAGTTATGCCGGAGGCTATGATGAGCCACGCGGCTTGCGGTATCCCTACAAACTCAAACCGGGAACACGCGTAGCTGTTATTTCCGGCGACCGGCGTGGTTTCACCCGAGTGGAAGTCAGATCGGGCCGCTGGATGGGAAAGAAAATGTGGGTGCGCACCCGCTGGCTTACGAGGCAGTCCCCGAATCGCGCAAAGGGCGGTAAAAGTTGAATCTATAGTTTCCTGAGTGCCTCGCCGAGGTCGTCTCTCAACACCTCGAAATCCTCGAGCCCTACCGAATACCGAATCAGCCCGGCAGGAACGCCGCGATTCTCCGCGCCTTGTATCCCGATGTCCGCATACGCCATCTTCACGTGATGCTCCACCTGACTTTCCGTTCCGCCGAATCCGGGGGCGAGCACAGGAATTTGAAGGGCGCTCACCAACTCGTCGGCTTTTCCGTAGTTGCCATCAAGCTCAAAGCTGACTATCCCACCGAACGCGGCCATATATTGAACGGCCCGCTGATGATCCGGATGAGATTCTAGACCGGGATAATGAACTTGGGAGACCCTGGGGTGGCCTTCGAGAAATTCGGCCAGCTTGAGCGCCGTGTCGCTGATGTGCTGAACGCGCAATACGAGCGTTTTCAATCCCCGCTCAACCAGGAACGCCTCCTGCGGCCCAAGAATAGAACCCAACAATGCTTGTTGCTCGCGCAGCGCGTCAATGATGTCTAGGTCGCCCGAAACCGCGCCCGCTACGACGTCGTTGTGGCCGCCGATGTATTTCGTCACGCTTTGAACCGCCAGATCAGCTCCATGTTCCAGCGGGCGAAACAGAGCGGGAGACGCAATGGTCGAGTCTACGATGAACCTGGCTCTTCTTTTTTGAGCCCATTCGGCCATTTGTCCGATATCCGGTATGCGGAGCGTGGGGTTGGAGGGAATTTCTGCGAATAACACGCGTATCTGCCCGTCCGATAGGGCTTCGAGAGATTCTGCCGTATTCTTCGCTGGGATATCGACGCGTACCCCGTAACGGGTGAGGAGACCCTCTGCGATATCCCTCGTATGTCTGTAGCTCTCCTGAGGGATGACGATTCGCGCATTCGGCGCCAGGAGCGAGAGAAATACCGAAGAGACGGCTGCCATGCCACTGGCGTAGAGTAGGGAGGCTTCCGCGCCTTCTAGGAGCGCGAGTTTGCGTTCGGCGGCTTCATTGGTCGGATTTCCGTATCGCGTATAGAAAAACGCGTCCGTTTCGCCGCCATGATAGGCTTCCAGATCGTCAGAGCCATCAAAGGTGAATGTCGCGGTCTGGAAGATAGGCGGTGCGAGCGATTTTTTCGCCTGATTGCGCTCATCCCGTCTCATATTTTTCGACAATGCACTCATCTCCTGATATATGAGCAGAGCGAAAAAATGAACACCGAACGGCTGCTACCCTACGGACAATGCGCCGAGTTTCTTTTCGATAGCATCTTGAACCACGTCGATGTCTTCAGGGAGTTCGATGGGAGTATTAGCGAAGCGGCTGTCGACGCCCGGAATTGCTTTTTGATGATAATTGACCTTGAATTCGGTGAATTTCAGTCCATGAGCCGTAGAGATGACCACCACCCGATCCTGGGGGTTGATCTCTCCGCGCGCGATTATTTTTTCAAGAGCGGCCAAGGCCACGCCGGTTTGGGGACAGTTGTACATTCCGGTTCTATCCGCGCGAGCGGCCGCGTTGGATAATTCCTCCTCGCTCGCCTGCTCCACAGAGCCCTCGAATGCTTTCAGGGTTCTGATGGCTCTCTCGATGCTCACCGGATCCCCGATTTGAATGGCCGTCGCCAGAGTCGGTTCGGCCTCCATGGGGTGGAATTCCTTAAATCCGGTCATGAAACTTCTGTACAAAGGATTGGCCTTTTCCGTTTGAGCGCAGACGATACGGGGCAGCTTGTCTATCAGCCCCAAATCGCGCATCTGCATGAAACCCTTGCCCAGCGCGCTCACGTTTCCCAAGTTTCCGCCAGGAATGATGATCAAGTCGGGGACCTGCCAATCGAACTGTTGGACGAGTTCTATGCTTATGGTTTTCTGGCCTTCGATGCGAAGCGAATTCATGCTGTTGGCGAGGTATATCCCCTGTTCCTCGCACACCTGCCGCACGATGCGCATGCAGCCGTCGAAATCCGTGTCGATAGCGAGCACTATAGCGCCGTTCGTGATGGGCTGAATGAGCTGCGCGACGGATACTTTCTCTCGCGGCAGAAAAACGATCGAAGGGATATCAGCCGCCGCGGCGTACGCTGCCAGAGCGGCTGAAGTATCGCCCGTCGAAGCGCAGGCGACGGCGCGGAGTTTTTTCCCGTCAGCCATCATCTGCTGGGCGGCGGACACGAGGACCGTCATGCCAAGATCCTTGAAAGAGCCGGTGTGGCTGTTTCCGCATTGTTTGATCCACAACTCACTGATTCCAAGTTCGCGTCCCAGGCGGTTCGCCCAGAAAAGGTTCGTCCCGCCCTCGTAGAATGAGATAATGTTTTCATCGTCTATCAGCGGGCAGACCCACTCTTTCTTGCCCCACACGCCGCTGCCGTACGGCCATATGTTCCGCTGGTAGCGGTCGTCGAACAGGTGACGCCACTCCGACGCGCTTCGCATACGGAGGGTTTCCAGGTCGTGCGTGACGTCGAGGAGGCTCTCGCATTCGCGGCACTGATACACGGAGTCGAAAATGGAGTACGTCGCCTCGCATTCGGGGTTGATGCATTGGAACCAGCAGTTGCAGTCCATCTCGTCACCAAAAGCAAAAGGCGAAGCCCGGCCCCGCCCGAAAGAAAAGGATTATTGCAGAGGCTTCTCCTGGTGGCAAATTCGCACGTTTACGTCGGGATGTGTGGCATACGGATTCCGTTCATTTTGAGCTACGTCGTGGCCACTTGCGGGACGCGAACCTCTTTTTCGTTGATGAAAGAGACGAGCACGGCCGCCTGGAAACAAAGGTAGGCCGCCAGCGCGAACGCGAGGTTGTAGCTGCCCGTCATGTCGTAGATGTAGCCGCTCAGCCAGGCGCTCAGGCCCGAGCCGAGCTGGTGGCTGAACGTGATGAGGCCGAACAGGATCGCCACGTTTCTGGAGCCGAAGAAATCTCCCGTCAACGCCGAGGTGAGCGGGACCGTTGCAATCCAGGAGAGGCCGATCATCATGGGCGTGGCCCAGACGGAGAAATCGTTTTTGAAGAAAATGAACAGGATGAACCCGAGCCCCCGGAAGGCGTAGATAAGGCTCAAGGGGATTTTCCGGCCGATTTTGTCCGACAGAGGACCGACGGCCAGAACGCCCACGGTGTTGAGTCCGCCGCCCAAGGCGAACGACGTGGCCGCGACGGCTGCGGAAAAGCCTACATCCGTCGCGAACGGCACCCAGTGGACGGAGACGACGGTTACGGTGAAGCCGCAGGTGAAAAAGCTCGTGAGCAGGAGGACGAACGGCATTTTGGGAAGGCACTGCACCCAGTGCACATCGTAGGGGACGACCATCTTGACGCCGTTGCCGGACACGGGCGCGCTCGGGGGGACGTCCTTCGAGGAGGGAGAATTTTTGACGAGGAAGAGCGATATGGGCATCAGGGTGAACACGAAAATGACGCCGATGACGAACGAGGTCATCCTCCAGTCCAGATAGCCGATCATATACGCGAAGACGGGAAGCAGTATGAGTTGGCCCATACTTGAGCCTGCACTGATGATGGACATGCCCAGCCCCCGCCTGTCCGGGAACCAGTTGGACACCAGGGGGGTGAAGGCGGTCACGCTGTTGCCGATTCCTCCCATCCCCAACAGGATGCCGAAAAACAAATACACGCCCCACAGGGAGTCGACATAGTAGATTCCCAGCATGGCGATGGTCGTAAGCGCCGAGCCCCAGATGATGACCGTCTTCGGGTCCCAGCGGCGCATCATGAGCCCGCCCAACGGCTGGGACGCGCCGTAGAGAATCAGACAAAGAGAAAAGGGAAGCGACAACGAGGCGCGGCTGATGTTGAAATCCGCAATCATCGGCTTCAGAAAAAGACCAAAGGAATTTCTGGTCGCCAGACCCAGGAACATCATGAAAAAACAGCCGGCCAGTATGTACCAGCCGTAATATATCTTTTTGGGGGGAGCGTTTGTGCTCACGAGTACCTCGATATGTTCTTGGCGTTGGTGGTTTCCATTTAGGCGGTATCTTATAACATTCACAGGTGAAAGACACGCGCTCGGGGCGCATTTTCCAGGCATGAACCAAACCGTTCCCAATGCTTTTCATAATGTGGTAGAGATATTGATAAATCATAAGGAGGGTTTCCCATTGGAAGTGCCGAAATTCGTGGTTCCCCACCCCGGCCCTGAAACTCGTAAAGAACTTGAACGTCTCAGGAAGGCGGAAAGCCGCGCTGCTCTGAGCTTCGGGATGAGTCCCGAGACCGTCGTCGTGGAGCGCGCGCAAGGAGCGGTGATCGAGGACGTCGACGGCAATTTGTTCCTGGATTTCGTCGCCGGCTTCGGTTCGCTGAATGCGGGGCATTGCCACCCCAGGGTCGTCTCGGCGATGCAAAAACAGGCGGAGCAGGTTCATCAGGCCATGTCGCTGGGTTCGAGAGTGCGGAACGAACTTTTCGATAAAGTTCTCTCTCTCCATTCCGGCGCGACGCCAAAGAGCATGATTCTCGGCTCCTCGGGCAGCGAAGCGGCTGAAATCGCACTCAAAATGGCTCGCCGGGCGACGGGGCGCGACGAGATCGTCGGCTTTACGGGCGCGTTCCACGGCAGGACTCTGGGAGCCGTGGCCCTGATGGGCAGGAAAAACCAGAGAGAGGGGCTGGGGGCGCTCGTTCCGGGTATTCATCACGTCCCTTATCCTTATCCCTATCGAAACCCTTTCGGCGATGGCCCGGAGAAATGCGCCGAGGGTACAATTCGCTATATCAATGAATTTCTCGATAATCCAGTGAGCGGCTGGGGCGACGTGGCCGCCGTCATCATCGAGCCGGTTCAGGGAAACGGCGGCATGATTCCGGCTCCCATCGGTTTCTTGAAGGCGCTTCGAGAGGTATGCGACCGTCACGGTGTGCTGT
>WTGD01000374.1 GCA_011523725.1 Nitrospinota bacterium | reverse complement strand
GAAGAAGAGGATGCGGGGGAAGGTGGGGTAGGGGGGACTTGCGTTATGGGAGTCTCTTATAGGTTGTCTTTTTGTAGAAATGGTTCGTGACCGACGCAAAAATTGTAATATCAATTTATGACTAGAAGAGAAGAAACAGAATAAGTGCAACGATGCTGGCAATACTGCCAAAGAATGTGATCGGCTTATTCTCGCTTAGAGATTTCAGCACGGATAGGATGTCTCCACCATGCATTCCCCACCATGATGTATCGACCTTCAATTTCCGTTCGTTAGCTAGTCTAGCTAGGTTTGCGATTTCACCTACTTTCCTAAGTGTTGATTGATGAAGGCTTACGTAATTGCGTTTTTCAAATGCTTTTGCCTCCTCGGCGCCAGTCAAAAACCCAGGTGCTTTCATTTGGTTTTTTTCCAGCAAGTTTGGTAACCGTGGGTGGGCAATGTAACCAGTGCCGTAAATGTCAATTAGCAGACGAGCAAGGTCAATTTTGTTATTATTATCAATAACGAAAGGATCCCCATCAAACATACGATATCTTTGCTCAAGAGCTGCAAAACCGTAGTTTGCATCGCGCATATTCCAATGGAGGTATTTCATTTCACGGTAGCTTCCAATATGCTGAAAAAACTTTTCGAGCATCTTCTTTTCTAGATGGTTGTAGCGTTTTTCGATTTCATCGAATGGAATGCCTTCGCGTTCAGCAACTTCATGAATCGAAAATGAGGTTGTCTGTGCGGAGTCAAGATTAGCGAGCGCGATAGAGGTGATACGGGGTGATCGTCCTTTAGGAAGATCATAAAAACTTTCGCAAGAATAGTGTATTACCCAGACAAACTCGGCACGTTCAATAGTGTGTTTCAATTTCGCCCAGCCTGCTTTTTGTTCTTTCGGATTTGGTGCGTTCATCTTCAACACTCCGAGACTGCAATCTCACCAATTCAAAGGGTTATCTTAGGATTTGTTTGTCGGGTGGGCGGAATTCACTGGTCTAGGTATTCTGCAAGTAAGTAAAATACAGGAGCGTATTTGAGCGTATAAGTGTCGTAAAATCAAGCCCGAAATCAATATGCTTACTTATCTTTCTGGTCTTTCGGTTTCATGTTACGTTACTAAAATGGTGGATGGCTGATCATCCCAAAATGTTGCAACGAGAGGTTTCCCTAGTGCAAGACATCCGCAGCAAATATGTGCCACCAGCACTGAACGAGACTGCGTTTAACTGCCCACACTGCGGAGCTCTTGCAAAGCAGTTTTGGCACTCACTGCACGCGAAAAATTTAGGAAAGGACCACATCCCTAGAATTGTTACCGATGATCAAATTCCGGGCATACTAGATAAAATAGAGGACGAAGAACGCAGAAATGAACTGTTGGCGCAACTAAAAAAGACAGCCAGTGGGCAACCATGCTTATTATCATCCCGAAGTGATGTATGGAACGTGCCCCGTGTAGATAACTTATTCATCTCTGAATGCTTCAACTGCGGGAACATCGTAATCTGGATATACAACAGTCTTATGTACCCCAAGCGAGGTATTGCGCCAGCCCCAAATCCTGATCTTCCTGATGATGTTCGAGTAGATTACGATGAAGCTGGTACTATTCTCGATGAATCACCGCGTGGTGCAGCGGCGCTGCTACGGTTATGTATTCAGAAACTCTGTAAGCATCTTGGCGAGTCGGGAGAAAATGTTAACGACGACGTGAAGAAATTGGTCAAGAAAGGTTTGGACCCTCGGGTTCAGCAAGCACTGGATGTAGTACGTGTCGTTGGTAATCACGCTGTTCATCCTGGCCAGATCGATCTTAGAGACAACCGGGAAACCGCCGAAAAGCTCTTTGGTCTCGTGAACTTAATTGCTGAGATCATGATTAGCCAGCCGAATCATGTCAAAGAGATCTATAATAGTCTCCCCAAAAGTGAACTCGAAAGAATTGAGAAACGAGATAGAAAGAAATAAAAGCCCTACCTCTCATTATTAAGCTAATCCCTAAAAGCCAAACTCTTATGTAATTCGAACCCCCCGTTGCCCTTTATTTCTTTTTCAAAACATATTTTAGAACTAACCGAACTTTCGAGAGAGAACCATACCAGTGAACGTGAACGACAAGATCGAAGCTGAGCGACGCGCGCCGAGAAAAAGAGGATGCGGGGGAAGGTGGGGGAGGGGGCTTTTTCTCTTGATCGATTCGACCCTCAAAAGATAGACTCCACACCATTCAGGTTCGTGTATTTGCCTTCGTAGGGGACGCTCGTGAGCGTCCCGCGTTCGTGAATGGCCTTATAGATCTAATCGTGTGAGTTTCGGGAGGAAGAAGTTTGAGCGTCAGTTTTCACGAAATGCTGGATCAGATTCGCGCCATCTCCGATTCGGAGCACGAGAAGGGCAGCCGCTTCGAGCGGGTGATGAAGAAGTTTTTCGCCGAAGACCCCGTTTACAAGGAACGCTTTTCGGACGTCTTGCTCTGGCCCGAATGGGCGGCCCGGCATTCGGGTTTCGGTGGAGGCGATACGGGTATCGACCTTGTGGCCGAAGAGCGCGAGGGCGGCTACTGCGCGATTCAGTGCAAGTGCTACGCGCCCGGTACGCGAATCTCGAAGCCGCATCTCGACTCGTTCATCTCCGCTTCCGCCCGCGACCCCTTCACCGCCCGCATCGTGGTCGATACCGGCCATCCCTGGGGGCCGAACGCCTATAAGACCATTGTC
The DNA here is from genome assembly GCA_011523725.1 of Nitrospinota bacterium. Classification (GTDB taxonomy): domain Bacteria; phylum UBA8248; class UBA8248; order UBA8248; family UBA8248; genus Bin107. The sequence continues at coordinate 5,635 of WTGD01000374.1, read as the reverse complement.
GGCCTCAAGCCCAAATGCGACAGGCTTTGCCTGGACGATCTGATCCACCGGCGTTTCGACTGGCCCGATTTGATTCACGAAGAACCCGAAGACCTGCGCTACAGGCCCGAGACGTTTCGGTTGCGTCGGCACCAGCGCGAAGCGTTCGATGAATGTATGGCGGGCTTCCGCGAGCATGATCGCGGCAAGCTCGTCATGGCGTGCGGCACGGGCAAGACGTTCACCGCGCTTCGCATCGCCGAAGCCGTCGCGGGCGTCGGTGGCCGCGTGCTCTATCTCGTGCCCTCTATCTCCCTGTTCGCTCAATCCATGCGCGAATGGGCGACGCAAAGGGATATACCGCACCGCTACGTCGGCATCTGCTCGGACACGCGCGCAGGAAAAAGGGACGAGGACGCTTCACTCGAAGAACTTGAAATTCCCGTCACCACGGAGCCGTCCAAAATTTCAACGGCGATGCGGCTGGCGGGAGCGCGCGCGATGACGGTGGTCTTCTGCACATATCATTCGCTTCCCCTCGTGGAGGATGCCCAAAAAGAGGGCGCGCCGGCCTTCGACCTCATCCTCTGCGATGAGGCGCACAGGACGACCGGAATCGAGCGGCCGGAGGATGACAAGACCTCGCCGTTCGTGCTCGTTCATGACGGGGAAAGAATCAAAGCCTCGAAGCGTCTCTACATGACGGCCACGCCCCGCCTTTACACCGCGAGTGCCAAGGAAAAAGCGGCGCGCCACGAGGTCGAGGTATACTCGATGGACGATCCGGCTACCTACGGGCCGGAGTTTCACCGCCTTCCCTTCTCGCGGGCGGTCGAGCAGGATTTGCTCTCCGATTACAAGGTTTTGGTCCTGGGCGTATACGAGCAACAGACCGACGTGACGCTGAACCGGCATCTCGCGTCGAAGGACAGCGAGATCCCCATTCCCGACGCGGCGAAGATAGTCGGCTGTTGGCGCGCGCTCCAAAACCCGGAGAACAAGAAGAAAGACGAGGAGCCGACCCGCCCCTTGAAGCGCGCCATCGCGTTTACGAATACGATCCTGTCGTCAAAGCGGCTGGAAGCGCATTGGGAGGACATCATCGGCCAGGCCCGCGGCAGGCTGCCCGAAGAAGAGCAAGCGGGCGCGCTGGTATGCGAGACGCGCCACGTCGACGGGCAGCACAACGCGCTCGACCGCAAGGCGCGCATCGACTGGCTCAAGGGAGATTCCGAAGATCAAAATGGCGCCTGCCGGATTCTCTCGAACGCGCGGTGTCTTTCGGAGGGCATCGACGTGCCCGCGCTCGACGCGGTGCTCTTCATGAGTCCACGAAACTCACACGTCGACATCGTTCAGGCCGTGGGCCGCGCCATGCGCAAGGCCGAGGGCAAGGAATACGGCTACATCATCCTGCCGATAGCCGTGCCTGCGGGCATGGACCCGGAACGCGCCCTCGACCGCAACGAGCAGTTCGAGGCGGTCTGGAGCGTATTGCGCGCCCTTCGCTCGCATGACGACAGGCTCGACGCCAAGATCAACCAGATCGATCTCAACAAGGCGCTGCCCGACGGCATCATCATCTTCGATGGCGAGGGGAGCGAAAAAGTGGATGTCTCCGAGTTGCCCTTTCCGCCGGTCGAACTGCCGCCCGGCGCGATGTTTGCCAAGATCGTCGAAAAATGCGGGGACAGGAAATACTGGCAAAGCTGGGCGAAGGACGTTGCGGATATCTTCGAGCGCCTCGTCATGCGGATTGGGAACCTGTTGGAGAGTCCTGAAAACGAAACCCTGCGTGACTGGTTCGGCGATTTCCACGAGGAGCTCAAAATCTCCATCAACGAGTCCATCACCCGCGAGAGCGCCGTTGAAATGATGGCCCAGCACATTCTCACGCGGCCCGTTTTCGAAGCGCTCTTCGAGGGCTACGATTTCGCCGCGGGCAACCCGGTATCGCAGGCGCTGGACAAGCTGCGAGCGGATTTCGGCGAGTTCGGCCTCGAAAACGAGATTCGGGACATGGCGCCTTTTTACGAGAGCGTCCGCATGCGCGCGCGCGGCCTCGACAACTCCGAAGCGCGCCAGCGCGTGCTGATGGAGCTTTACGAGAACTTCTTCGCCACCGCCATGAAGAAGGACGCGGACAGGCTGGGGATCGTCTATACGCCGCCCGAGGTCGTGGACTTCATCCTGCACAGCGCGGACCACGTGCTGCAAAAGGAATTCGGCAGGAGCCTGAGCGATGAGGGCGTACACGTGCTCGACCCGTTTACCGGCACGGGCATCTTTCTCGTGCGGCTTTTGCAGTCCGCGCTGATTCACGACGCCGATCTTCTGAGGAAATACCGCGAAGAACTACACGCCAACGAGATCATCCTGCTCGCCTACTACATCGCGGCGATTCACATCGAAGAAGCGTTCCATGGCCGCCTCGGCCCCGAAAGCGCATATGAGCCGTTCGAGGGGGTCGCGCTCACCGATACTTTCAATCTGCAACCCGACCGGAGGCTGCCGGGGGTGTGGCTTCCGGACAACAGCGCGCGAGTGGAGCGCCAGCAGAAATCATCCATGCAGGTAGTCGTCGGCAACCCGCCGTGGTCGGCGGGCCAGAGAAGCGCGTCGGATGAGAATCCGAATGTGGATTATCCCGATCTTGAGCGGCGCGTCGCAGAGACCTACGCCGCTCGTTCAACGGCAACGAACAAGAACAGCCTCTACGATACCTACAAGATGGCGATACGCTGGGCATCGGATAGAATCGGCGAGCAGGGCGTCGTCGCTTTCGTGACGAACGGCTCGTGGATCGACGGCAACGTGGATTCGGGGGTGCGCGCCTGTCTGACCGAGGAGTTCAGTTCAATATATGCCCTGAATCTGCGGGGCAATGCACGGACATCGGGCGATTTGCGGCGCGCAGAAGGCGACAACGCATTCGGCCAGGGCTCCCGCGCGCCGGTGGCGATAACGCTCCTCGTCCGCAACCCGAATGCCACGCATGGCTGCCGCATTCTCTATTGCGACATCGGCGATTATCTGAAGCGAGAAGAGAAACTGGCGATTGTGCATGATGCTGGTTCGGTGGATGGGATAGAGGATTGGCGGACAATTAAGCCCGATGAGCACCACGACTGGATCGACCAGCGCGACGCGGCGTTTCAAAATCTCAGGCCGCTGGGGTCGAAGGAAGCAAAGGCCGGTAAGGCGGATGATTCGATTTTTAGTCTTTTCAGTCGCGGTTACGAAACTGCCCGAGATACTTACATTTATAGCTTCTCACGCGATGCATGTGCGGAAAACGCCCGCAGGATGGTCAAAGACTATATGGGCGCTATGCAAGAACTGAAAAGATTCAGAAACCAACCCATGGACCTGAATGAAATCATCCGCCGCTATTCCTCAAACATTCGATGGGACGAATATGTTTCAGGCAATTTAGAAAGAGGAAGACATACTGAGTTTGACGAGGCATATATTCAAAAAGTTGCATACCGACCATTCACTGCTACTAATTGCTATGCTGACCCTCTATTCGCAAAACGACCTGCTCCAAGTCGCTGGATGTTTCCAGGTAGTTTTAGCGAAAACCGCGCGATCTGCGTGCCAGGCGTCGGGTCGACCAAGCCCTTCTCGGCTCTCGTGGTCGGTACGATGCCTGACCTTGAATTGATCTCGAAAGGCCAATGCTTCCCACGCTATCGTTATCAGGAGCAAGCCGATACACAGAGCGATCTTCCAGGACTAGAGAAGAAGCTGGAGCGGGTGGACAACATCACGGATACGGCCTTGCGCGTCTTTCGGGTTCACTACAAAGACAATCAGATAACCAAGGATTCGATTTTCGATTACGTCTACGGCGTGCTCCATGCGCCAGACTACCGGGAGCGCTTCGCCAACGATCTCTCGAAACAATTGCCGCGCATCCCTCTGGCGCCCGATTTTTACGCTTTCGCCGAAGCCGGGCGTGCGCTTTCCGAACTCCATCTTGAATATGAGACCTGCGCGGAATACCCGCTTGAGGAAGCGTTCGCGGGAACCGGAGAGGCTCGCGCTGAGCATTACCGACTCGGTGCGCGGGCGATGCGGTATGCGGACAAGGAGGAGAAGACGACCCTCATCGTCAACGATTTCGTGAGCTTGCGCGGCATTCCCCCGGAGGCGCATCTTTATGTCGTGAACGGAAGGACGCCGCTTGAGTGGTTCATCGACCGCTACCGGATCACGCAAGACAAGCAAAGCGGCATCGTGAACGACGCAAACGGGTGGTTCGATGACCCGAGGGACCTGATAACCGCGATTCGCCGAATCGTTCACGCGAGCGTGGAAACCGCCCGCATCGTGAACGGCCTGCCCCCCGCCATCGATCTGTAGAATCCGTTCTCAAACACAGGGCCGCTCGCGAGTGTAAGGCCGTTCATACAAACGGCCTTCTACAAAACCCCAATCCCCCCTCAATAACGCTCCGGTACGGAGGTTCACTCGCACATTCAGGGTTTCCCCATCACATAATGATATGCACTTGACAACATATGTATTTAACAACATATTATATCAATGGAATGGGTGGTCGAGATTGGCGATGAATTCGAGCCGGAGTTCGATGCGTTGCACGAGGGGGTGCAGACGGAGATTCTGGCGTTATCGCGTCTTTTGCAACGCTTCGGGCCGCAATTGGGGCGGCCTCGGGTGGACACGCTGAACGGCTCGCGGCACGCGAACATGAAGGAGGTGCGCTTCAGCGTGGCGGGCGGCGAATGGAGAGTGGCATTCGCCTTCGACACGGAGCGCAAGGCGATTCTGCTTGTTGCGGGGGACAAGTCGGGCGGCAGCGAAAGGCGGTTTTATCGCGAGTTGATCCGCAGGGCCGATGAGCGCTTCGATGCGCATCTGGCACGTTTGAGGAAAAAGGAGGACCCAACATGCCCGTAAACGTGGACGAAAAGATCAAAAAGCTGAACGCCTCGCAGCGCAAGAAGGTCGAGGCGCGGGCGGCGGAATTGCTCGCCGAGGAGATGACGCTGCGCGATCTGAGAAAGGCGCGGCAGTTGACGCAGGCGCGCATGGCGGAGGAGCTGGGGATTACGCAGGACGGCGTATCGAGGCTCGAGAAGCGGAGCGACCTCCTGCTCTCCACGCTCAGGAAAACCGTCGAGGCGATGGGCGGGCGCCTCTCGCTGGTCGCCGAATTTCCCGACCGCGCCCCGGTCGTGCTCACGGGCATCGCGGAGGATGAGCCGCGGGGCTGACCATTAGGGCCGCTCGCGAGCGGCCCCTACAGGTTTTTCAACCCCTCCCGCCGCTGCTCCTCCGGCTTCTCGCTCGCGGCTTCCAGGAAGTCCTCGTCCACCGGACGCTCGATGGCGTCGAGCCAGGCCCATTCGTCGGGTTTCGGTTCGGGGGCGTCGTTCTCTTTTCCGGTTTCCATGTTCCCGCCTTCCAGGTGAAGCGCTTTTCGATATGCGCCGGAGATACATGGCACGGATGGCCGGATGAATCAACAGGGGCGTTCATACAAACGGCGTCTGCAATCGAGGTTGGCATCGACGTCATTCCGGCCTTGAGCCGGAATCCATTTTACGCCTTTTGCCTTTCGTCAGGGTTCCCGCGCATCGGCGGGGAATGAAACGCCGCCGTTCATTCATCCGCATCCGCAAATGGA
>WTGD01000321.1 GCA_011523725.1 Nitrospinota bacterium | reverse complement strand
GGCGGGGGCGCATCGCCTTTTTATACCCCCCTGTCAAGGGGGTAGGGGGGGTTGCCTTTACCCTCAAGGGGGGAGTGAAATGCAGCACGCTCCCTCTGTGAGGTTTTTCAACGCTCCGTTTCCGCCGTTTGGACAACCCTCCATGACGATTTGTCGCTTTTGTTGGAGATTTCGTGACAAAATGTCAATTTGACCGAACGTATATATTTTTATCTCATTGATAAATAAGGCGTTTTTAATTTTATGTATAATGGCACGGTACTTGCATATTATATGAGCAAGCTGATTGGGGCGTTCATAGGCGGCACGCCCCGATTGGCCGGCGAGAGGAGCAGCTGATTGGGTCGGCTCTCCTCCGCCACGCAATCATACATCTCGCATTTATCCCCTGCGAGAGCCTCCTCCCGGAGACGGGAGGAGGTTTTTTATTGGCGCGCATTTATTCGTCCTGATTTCTCTTCACCCGGTTTTCAAGCGCGCGTTGTTGGGTTATGGTGCGTCCCGCATGCGATCATGCGGCGTCCGTTCGATGAGGCGCCGGGAATTCATCCATTCAGCGAATGAGGAGTCGAAAAATGGCTACGGACAAGGTGCGCCTCGCCTCTATCGGGCTGGGCTGGTGGGGCGGCGTTCTGGTGGAGGCGCTGGGCCGCAGCCGTTCCGGCGAGGTGGTGACGGGTTTCGCGCGCAGCGAGGACGCCCGCAAGGCGTTTTCCGAAAAACACGGCTGCCGGACGGCGAACAGCATCGACGAGGTCTGGAACGACCCCGAGGTGGAGGGCGTCATCGTCGCGACGCCTCATTCCACGCACCTGGACATGATTTCTTCGGCCGCATCGGCGGGAAAACACGTGTTCGTCGAAAAGCCCCTCACCCTCACCGTCGATGAGGCCAAAAAGGCGGTCGAGGCAACCTCCGCCGCGGGCGTCACCCTGCAGGTCGGCCACCATCGCCGCCGCCAGGGCGCGAACCGCAGGATGCGCGAGATGATCGAGGGTGGCGAACTCGGCGTGGTGCACCAGGTGGAGGCGAACCTCTCGCTCCCCATGGGTTTCGAATCCAGGCCGGGCTGGCGCAACGACCCCGCCGAGTGCCCCGCCGGCTCGATGACGGGCCTGGGTGTCCACATGATCGACAACCTGCAGTACCTCGCAGGCCCGGCCAAGAGAGTGGCCGCCTTCAGCAAGAAACTGCTCGGCAAGACGAATCTCGATGATGCGACAAGCATCATCATCGAATACGAGAGCGGCCCGCTCGGCCTCATCGGAAGCTCTTTCGTGGTTCCCAAGATATGCGACACGGCGGCCTTCGGCACGAAGATGAGAGCCTACAGCGAGGAAGAAGGCGGGAAGCTCTATGTGGCCAAGGTAGGCGAGGAGGCCCGCACGGAGGTCGAGGTCGTGGGCGGAGACGCCCTGGCGGACGAGATGGACGAGTTCTGCAAGTGCATCCGGGGCGAGGCGACGCCCGAAACCGGCGGGCCCGAGGGGCTCGAAGTCGTCGCCGTGCTCGAGGCGGTCGTCCAAAGCGCGGCGACGGGCCAGGTGGTGGACGTGGCGGCCCTGCGCGGATAGTTTTCGGCATTTCTCTGGAGGAGACGATGGCTCAGATGACGCACGTCGGCGCGTCGCCGACGAAAGAAGACGCCCTGGCGAAAGCGGTCGGCGATACGGTCTACGGCGATGACTTCCACATGCCGGGCGAGATATACGGGAAAGCCGTCCGCGCCTCGATGACGCCGGCGAGGATCAAGGAGATCGATGCGGCGGAAGCGCTCGCCCTTCCGGGCGTGCACTGCGTTTTGACGGCGAAGGACATTCCCGGACTGAACGCGGGCCGCTACCCCGATTACCCGGTGCTGGCCGAAGAGGTCGTGGTCGACATCGGCGACGCGGTCGCGCTCGTGGCCGCCGACACGCGGGATCTGGCCGAAGAAGCGGCCTCGCTCGTGCGCGTCGCCTACGAGCCGCTGCCCGGAGCGTATGACTTCGCCTCCCTCGAAGAGGGCGAGGTGGTCTGCGACTGGAAGACGGACAAGGGAGACCTGGCGGCGGGCTTCGCCGAGGCGGACGTGATCGTGGAGAACACCTATTTCTCCGCCTGTCTGGATCACGCCTTCATCGAACCCGAAGGCGGCGTGGCCTGGGTGGACGAGCGCGGGGTGGTGAACATCCGCGTGCCCACGCAGATGATCGAGAACTACCAGAACGTGGCGCGGACGCTGGATCTCCCTTTAAGCCGCGTCCGCTACGACTGCCCGATGCTGGGCGGCGCGTTCGGCGGCAAGGAGCACCCGCTGCTCGGCGCCTTCATGGCGCTTTTGGCGATCGAGACGGGACGGCCCGTGCGCATGGCCTACTCGCGCGAGGAGACCATGGACACGGGCAGCAAGAAGCACCCCTTCCTCATGAAGTACAAGACCGGCGCCACGAAGGACGGCAAGCTCACCGCCATAGAAGTCGACATCATCGGCGATGCGGGCGGCTACACGGCCAACAGCAAGGGCCTGCTACTGGGCGCGCTCGTGGTGAGCGCCGGCCCCTATGATATCCCGAACGCCCGGGGCCGGGCGCGCGCCGTCCGGACGAACAACCCCTTCACCGAAGCCATGCGCGGCGTGGGCGCGAACCAGGTGTGCTTCGCCTACGAAGCGCAGATGGACGAGCTCGCCGCAAGGCTGGGGATGGACCCGCTCGAGTTCCGCGAGAAGAACTTCATCGCCAAGGGCGAGACCCTCATCCAGAACCAGCCCGTACCTACGCGCGTGATGCTGCCCGAACTGGCGGAGGAGACCAGGAAGCTCATCGGCCGTTCGGCGGGCCGCGTACCCGAGAAGGACCACGGCCCCTGGCGCGTGGGGGTCGGGGTCGTCGGGAACGTCGGCGGATACGGCAGGCCGAGGAACGAGGGCGAGGTCTACGTGGGAATCGACGAGGACGGCAGCGTGAGCGTTCGCACGGGCGCATCGGACGTAGGTGCGGGCCAGACGCAGACGAACCGCCAGGTAGCCGCCGAAGCCTTGGGCATCGCCCTGGAAGACGTGACGGTCACGATGTCGGATTCCCACGTCACCCCGCTCGTGGGCGTGACGGCAGGATCGCGCCAGACGATGATCTCGGGCGGCGCGTGCTACCGCGCATCGGCGGAACTGAAAGACAGAATCCTCAAAGGCGCGGCGGAGCTTCTCGAAGCGGATCCTGAGGATCTGGATATCCGGGAAGGAAGGGTTTATGTGAAAGCGGCCGAGGAGCGCGGCGTCGCCTTCGGGGAAGCCGTCGCCCAGTGCAGGAAGATGGGGGTGGACCTCCACGCCGTCGGCAAGACGAAGCTCGGCGTCCACGAGTACGAGGGCAACGAGCAATACGGCGACGCGGGCGGCTGGATGGACTACGTGTTCGGGGTTCACGCGGCGGAAGTCGAGGTGAACGTCGATACGGGCGAGCTTCGCGTGCTCAACTACTGGTCGGGCCACGACGTGGGCCAGTCCATCAACGTACAGCACGTGGAGGGCCAGTTCGAGGGCGGCGCGATGATGGGCGTCGGCCACGCCCTGACCGAAGAAGTCCTCACGCAAAAGGGCGCGCTCCTGAACAACGAGTTCCACGGCTACCTCATCCCCACCTCGGTGGACACGCCCGAGTGGGACAACGTGATCCTCGAATCCGGCGAAGGCCTCGGCCCCTATGGCGCCAAGGGCATCGGCGAGCCCCCCTGCACGGCGGCGGCCGCGGCGGTGGCCTGCGCGGCGGGCCAGGCGATAGGCGCGCGCATCACGCGCATCCCCATCACGCCGGACCACGTCCTGGAGGTGCTCGGCCGCCTCAAGACGAACGGGAGCCGGAGCTAGAGAATATATCGAGTAGAGGTTCAGCGCGCATGAAACGCCCCGCACGCGCTGCGGGGCGTTTTTGCGTCTTCCGTCGAGAGAGAAAAAGCCACACTGCACCTTGAGCAGCATTTCCTTCCAACTAGAGAGAAGAACCACTCCCCCCTTGAGGGCTGTTGTCGATTTTGTGGTAGGGACAGGCCTCCGTGCCTGTCCCTATAAAGGGAAACCTCGGAGATAGACATCCTCATTCGGCCGGCCACGGGGGGCCGCCCCTACGCACCCGGTTTCCGTTTTTTGCCGTCATTCCGGCTTCGGTCCCGACCGGGCGGGAGGGTTGGACGGAATCTAAACAAGACCCTCGTCCGTCATTTGCGGCGTTTTGATTTGGCTTCAATGGATGCGAGGGAGTGTAGGGGTCGCATATATGCGACCCTGTTTTTTGCCGTTCAGCAATGGGCCGCATGTATGCGGCCCCTACATTTGATTTTCCCGGCGGAGGGGGCTGGTTTCGCCAGTGCCTGTGTTTGCGGCGCAACCCGGATTCCGAACGGATGGAACCCGGCCTCGTCGTAATTCCCAGATAGGATGAAATGCAGGAAGACGCGAGCAGGGCTGTCCGATGAGACGGGGAACAGTCCCGCTCGTCGAGCGATACGCAGGAGATTCACGCCGCCTGGACGTGAGCGATCAGGAAGGAATACACCATGTACGCCAAACCCTCGAAAAAAGGTCCGGTCCGCCGGGCGCGGTCCGCATCGAAGCTGTTCAAGAAGTGTGGCGCCCCCGTTCTGGCCGCATGCGCGGTCGCAATCGGGTTGCCGCTGCAGGCGCCCGCCGCAGTGGCGGAGAATGGCTATCGCCTGAGCGGCCCCTACACGCAGAACAATCTCGCTGTCTATCTGATTCACCGCGAAGGCCGAAGCGCCGGCCCCGCGCCGATCACCCTCGCCGAGGCGATGAGGCGGGGCTTCGTGAAGGTCGTCGAAACCGGCAGCGTCAGCCGCCTCATGGTCCGCAATCTGGGCGACCGCGAGGTCTTCATCCAGTCGGGCGACATCGTCAAGGGCGGCAAGCAGGACCGCGTCCTGCTCACCAGCCTGATCGTCCCTCCGAACTCGGGCTACATTCCCATCGGCGCCTTTTGCGTGGAGCAGGGCCGATGGGCCCCGCGCGGCCTGGAGGACGTGAGCTATTTTTCGGCGTCCGCGTACCGCATGCCCTCGAGGGCCGGCAAGATCGCGATTATGAAAAGCATGGGGCGCGGGAGCGCTCCCGAAGCCGGTCGAATCGGGAGCCTGGGGGAGAGATGGCCTGGATTGAGAATCAGGCCCGGAGCGCGGCGGCGCACAGGCTCGTACTATCAGGGCGAGGTGTGGCAATCGGTCGGGATCATGCAGGACGCTTTGGGCCGCGCCGTGCGTGCGCGCGTCGCCGACGAACGCTCGCGCACGAGCCTCCAGCTTTCGCTCGAGAACAAGCGCCTCGCCTCGGCCCGGGCCGGTTATGAAAAAGCCTTGGGATCTCTGCTGGAAAAACATCCCGACGCCGTGGGTTATGTCTTCGCGGTAGGCGGCAGGCTCAACAGCGGAGACGAGTTCGAGAGCGCCGGCCTGTTCCGGAAATTGTGGTCGCGGCAGCTGAAGGCGGCGGCGACGGAGGCCATCGCCGAAAAAGATGCGCAGAGGCGCGAGCAGCCGACGCTCGCCGAGGTCGCCGCGTTCATCGACGCCGCGCGCGTAGCGAAGCCCGCCGGGAGAGCGATGCCGGGCGGCATGAACCTGGAGACGCGCGTAGCGGACGGGACGTATTACATGGAAGCCCGGCGCGGGAACGGCCGGTGGGTGCACCGGAACTTCGTCGCCCGCTATCCCGAGTTCGCCGTCCCGGCCAGATAGGCGCCGCGCGCTTCCCTTTACCTGAAGCGCCCCGTACGCGCTGCGGGGCGCTTTTGCGTTTCAAGGCGCGTGGGTGGGTGTATCGCACCTTCTTATCCGTGTAGGATGCGCCTGAAGCCCGCCCATTCGTAGAGACGCGCGCCATGCTCTCGACCCTGGACTGGTCGCTCATCCTCGCCTACGTCGCGTTCGCATTGATCGTCGGCGTACTCACTTCGCGCTCGGCGTCGAGGAGCCTTGCTTCATACTTCGTGGCCGAGCGCAGCCTGCCATGGTGGTGGATTGGAACCTCGATGGTGGCGACCACGTTCGCCTCGGACACCCCCCTCGTCGTGGCCGGCATCGTCGCCAACCGCGGCATTTCGGGAAACTGGTTCTGGTGGGCGTGGGTCATCGGCAACGTGGGCGTCGCGGTATTCTTCGCCCCCCTGTGGCGGCGCGCGGGCGTTGTGACCGATGCCGAGCTCATCGAACTGCGCTACGGAAGCGGCCCCGGCGCGTTTCTTCGCGGCTTCAAGGCCGTCTATTCCTCCCTCATCGTGAACCTGATCGTCCTGGGCTGGGTATTCCGCGCCATGGCGAAGATCGCCGAGCCCTTCCTGCGCTGGGAGGAGATTCTGCCCCCGAACCTGTGGACGGCGGTCGAGGCGAACTGGCCCGCCGCTCTCACGATGGGAAGCGTGAACGAGAGCTTTACGGTCGCCCTGCTCGTCCTGATGATTGCGCTGTATGCGAGCGCGGGCGGAATCCGCGGCGTCATGCTCACCGATCTGTTCCAGTTCGTCATCGCGATGACCGGAAGCTGCCTGTTCGCCTGGTACGCCGTCGAAGCCGTGGGCGGGCTCTCGGGCCTGAGCGCGAAGCTGGGAGAGATATACGGCGCGGAGGGTGCGGCGAAGGTTCTCTCCTTCCTCCCGCCCGAGGGTGCGGGATGGGCGGGGGCGCAGGTGATTCTCATCTACCTGTTCGTGGTCTGGTGGGCGCACAACAACGCCGACGGCGGGGGCTACATCGGCCAGAGGCTGTGTTCGGCCCGCTCGCCGAGGGACGCCCAGGCGGGCGCTTTCCTGTTCACGGTCGGGAACTACGTCCTGAGGCCCTGGCCGTGGATACTCATCGGACTCGTGAGCCTGATTCTCGTACCCAAGGGCATGGACGCACTCCCCGGCACGATGGAGGCCAAAATTCTCGCCGACCGCGAGGCGGCCTACCCCCTGCTCATGGAGAAACTTCTGCCCGCAGGGATTTTGGGCCTGGTGATGGTGGGTCTTCTGGGCGCGTTCATGAGCACGGTGGACACGCACCTGAACTGGGGGGTGAGCTATCTGGTGAACGACGTCTATGCGCGTTTCATCAGAAAAGGAGCGGGCGCGCGGGAGGTCGTTTTCGTGAGCCGTCTGGGCGTCCTGGTCATGGCGCTCGGCGCTTTCGCCGTGGCGGGGCAAATCAAGAGCATCGAGGTGGCGTGGAAGTTCCACATCTCGCTCGGGGCTGGGCTGGGCCTGCCGGTGATCCTGCGCTGGCTGTGGTGGCGCGCGAACGCCTGGACGGAAATGTCAGGAATGCTGGCCGCGGGCGCAACCGCTCTCTATCTCCATTGGGAGGGCAAGCCGCCCGCCTTTCCCGTATTGCTGGCCGCGGAGGTGGGCGTCGGTTTTCTGGCGATGATGATCGTTACCCTCATCACGAGGCCCGCAAAAGCAGAGGTTTTAAGAGATTTCTGGACGAAAGTACGACCGCCGGGCGCATGGGGGCGGGTGCGCGGGGATGACAGACGCTCCGCACCCGTGTTGGCCCTCGCGAGCCTTTGGGTGGCTTTGAGCGTATTCGTTTTCGCCTTGATGTTCCTTGTCGGGGCGCTGCTCGTCGGCACCTGGACGCAAGCGGGCGGTCTCGCGCTCATGGCCGGGTTCGCCCTGTGCATGGCGTGGGGGATCGACAGAAGGTATCGGTACGGAATCCTGTTCGTGTAGGGAAGTTTGTGGATCGGAACGAGGCGCAGGGGCGGACCGATGTGTCCGCCCGAAAGAAAACGAAGGCGCAAAACGGTGGTAGGGACAGGCCCCCGTGCCTGTCCGAGGTCGCGACCTGTTCCTACAGGTAGTCCTTCTTTATGATGTTTACGGCAAGGACAGGCACGGGGGCCTGTCCCTACGGGACTGTAAACAGCTTGCTATCCTCCATGAAGAAACATCACCGAATTCACGTTTGAACCCATCACCGGGATATGGGATAAAATGGTTGTGTGATGCCGCCTATGCGTCAAGGTCATCGGCAAGTGGGGGAAGTCGTCACGACCGTATCACCTTTCGGGCGGCGGAAGAGAAAGTCCCTGCTTCGGGATAGGGGAATGAAACAATGGAAGGCAACATCTGGATAGGATTTATCGTGGTCGTCATCACGATCGTCGGCTCCCACACATGGCTTCACAGGGACATCGCCGAACTACGGGAGCGCATGGCGAAACTGGAAGGGACGTTCGAGGGTTTCATGACTTCGCAGCGCAAGTCTGCAGACTAGCCGCGTCTTCTGGCGTAACCGTCTTCTCTTGAAATTTTGTGGGAAGCACGAGCATTTTGGGGAAGTTCTGCGCCTGATTGTATATACGATTTCGTAGGGGAAATGAGGAAAAGGGAAGGT
>WTGD01000120.1 GCA_011523725.1 Nitrospinota bacterium | reverse complement strand
GACGGAAGGCGCGGGCAGACCAATCGTCCTGGACCTCGCCCACGGCTGCGCCGCACTCCTCCAGGAAGAAGGCGCTGAGCCGCGGTTTCGCGAATACGCCGATTTCAGGCTTCCCCAGGATATGTGCGAATTGATGGCGGGCGGGGAACCATCCCTCCATGCCGCCCGGGCGGCGCAGGAATTCATTCTGGCGAACCCTGCCAGACGCGGACCCGATGGAGAACAACTCACCTTCTCCCTTCAAGAGGCTCGTTTGCGGGCGCCCGTGCCCCGGCCCGTCACGTTTCGCGATTTTCTCATCCACGAGGGCCACAAGGCGGCGGGGGCGCGGCGCCGGAACACCACCATCGACCCCATCTGGTACGAGCTTCCCTCCTGCTACAAGGGAAACCGCCTGACCATCATCGGCCCGGATGACAATCTCAAGTGGCCCCACTACACCGAAAAACTCGACTATGAACTCGAACTCGCCATGTTCATCGGAAAGCGCGGCAAGGACATCGCGCAGGAAAACGCGATGGATCACGTTTTCGGCTTCAGCGTCCTGAACGACTTCAGCGCGCGCGACATCCAGATCGACGAGATGAAAAACTGGCTTGGTCCGCACAAGGGCAAGGATTTCGGTACGGCCATAGGTCCTTGCGTCGTCACGGCAGATGAGTTCGACCCCACAGACGCGGTAATGATCGCCCGCGTCAACGGCGAGGAATGGAGCCGGGGCAACGCGGGTGACGCTTATTATTCCTGGCCCAGGATGATTGAGTATGCCTCCATGGAGGAAGAACTCGTGCCGGGCGAGATGTTCGGCTCGGGCACCGTGGCCACGGGGTGCGGGGCGGATCTTGATAAATGGATAAAGCCGGGCGACGTGCTCGAACTCGAAATCGAGGGAATCGGCATTCTGAAGAACAAGATTGTGAAAGAGATTTAGAGGGTAAGCGGCCATTCGCGCACTGTGAGCTTCCCGTTCCACATGAGGCCGTGCCGGGGGTGGCCAAGGCTGGTCGGAGGACCAAGAGCACGAACACGGACGCTTTCGAGCAGGCGCGAGACCTCGGAGATTCTCCTTTCGTACTTCTTGGGGTCGATTCCGTTCGGGTTCCCCCAGGCAGCCACCACCACGTCCGCGCCCTCAAGGCTCCTCTCTATCCAAGCGTCGCTCTCTCTCCCCACCATCACCCGGTAGGGATGGATGTTCAGTTCTCGGGGATAAGGGGAGCGAAACGCGAAGAGATTCACGTACCTGACGCGGCAGAATTCGTTCCTGCGCGCCCAGGCCTCCACTTTCCCCACGGTGGGGTCGCTCCTTTCCGCAGACGCCGTGGAGGGGTTCTTGAGGATGACGGTGAGTGTCCGTGTGAGGCCGTCCGCAATCCGCACCTCCAGAAAATAGCGGTACCGCCCGTACGCCCAAGGCGCACATTCGGTGACCTCTCTCACCTTTTTTGGCGGCATGCTTTTCCTTCCCGCGAAAAGAGAAATACAATGGCCTTCATGTCACACAAAAGAAAGGACGGCCATGCCCTACGAAAACGTGCTCTATGAAATCGAAGGACCCCTCGCCCTGATCATCATCAACCGCCCCGAGCGGCATAATGCCATATCCCTGGCCACGCTGGACGACCTCCACGCCGCCATCGCCGAGGCGGCAGATGATGAAACCGTACGCGTCATCGCAATCACCGGGGCGGGCGATAAGGCGTTCGCCTCAGGCTCGGACTTGCAGGAAGTTGAACATCGAAACCTCGCCATTGCGCTCACCCCGCTGGTGCAGGGCGTGGCGGAACGCCTGGAAAGAACGCCCAAGGCGACGATTGCAGCGATCAACGGCTATTGCATGGGAGGTGGCCTGGAGGTGGCGCTCGGCTGTGATTTGCGGGTCGCGACGCCGCAGTCCAAATTCGCCACGCCGGAGGGGAGAATCGGCATCATCCCGGGCGGGGGTGCCACGCAGCGTCTGCCCCGCCTCATTGGGCGCGCCTGGGCGATGGAGATGCTCCTGATGGGGGAGACCATCGACGCGAAGCGCGCGCTCGATATCGGCCTCATCACCCGGCTGGTCGAGGCGGAAGAACTCATGCCCACCGTGAAGAAGATGGCGGAAAAACTGGCGGGCTATGCGCCTTTCGTGCCCCAGTTCATGAAGGCCATGGTGCACTACGGCATGGAGGGCAGCATGACGGCGGGTCTAGCTCTCGAGAAATTCGCCCAGGGCGCGCTCTGCGAGACCGAGGACAAGGCGGAGGGTCTGCGTGCCTTCCTAGAGAAGAGAAAACCCGAATGGAAGGGTAGATGAGTTGAGCCTTGAAGTCGCAGGCGTGCTGGAGACGTGCATCTACGCCGGGGATCTCGATGCGGCGGAGGCGTTCTACCGCTCCGTCTTGGGCCTCGAAGCCTTCCAGAAAGCGCCGGGCCGCCACGTTTTCTTCTACTGCGGACCGCATGCGGTCTTTCTCGTATTCAATCCGGAGGCGACCGCTCGGCCCGACGTGAAACTCGGCGTGCCGACGCATGGTGCGGCGGGGCCGGGACACGTGACGTTCTCCATACGCGAGGCCGAGACGGCCGCCTGGCGGGAGCGCCTGGCGGAGCAAGGGGTGGGCATCGAGCGGGAAGTCGACTGGCCCGGCGGGGGCCGCTCCATCTATTTCAGAGACCCGGCGGGGAACAGCGTGGAGTTGGCCTCGCCTCGCATCTGGCGGCTGCCCGAGCCACGATGATCCATTAAGTTATTGTAAATATTGATGTTTCGGTATCATCTCCCCGAATTTTATTTTCATGTATTTTTCGAAATCCCGAATCCTCCCGCGCCCTTGAGGCTCGCAAATTCGGGGGAATATCACCCCTGCAACTCCCCGCATTTGCCGTCATCGACAGGCCCGCGAGCCATGGCAGAATTCCCCTGTGCCTGAGTACGGCGGCGGAATCCTGCCGTCGGGGCCGGTTTTCGCGCGCGCATCCGCCCGCATTTGCCCGCATTTCCCCTCGAAAATTTATGGAAATTTACTGAAAAACCCCGTGAATTTATCGATATTTATCGAATTGTTCGCTTTTTCCGAGCGGGGGGAGAACGGATATTCGAGAGGAGCGGGGCGGGCGTGCGCCCGCCGGCGGGCGCAAGAATTTCCCCGAGCGCTGCCCACGAAAAGACGCCGAACAGCGAGCCGGGAAAAGACGTTCCCCGGTTCTTCGCGCCGCCCCGCGCCGCGCGCATTGTGTCAGAAAGCGCCGAATCAGCCACCCGCCAGATGCGGGGAAATGCGCGACCGGCCCCGACCGAAGAAATCGGGTTTCCCCGGGGAAGGGAAGACTGCGATTACGAACCAATCGAGATGAAACTGCCCGCAACCGACCGGGGAGGGTGAACGGTTCACGCGCATGTCCGATACGCTGCAAGCGCGGAGCGGCGTCTGCGGGAAGCGGCGATACGGCAAATGCGGGGAAATGCGCTCCCGCTCCGACCGGGCGCGGCGGTCGGGCAACCATTCCACGGAACATCCCGCGCCCATCCGCGCCCGCGCATCCCCCATGACCCGATACTTCCCGTCTCCTCCTAAAAAATCCTTGCCTCCCGTGCGCGGCATATCGTAATCTAAGCGCATAAACGCTATTCACGACATTTTCACGCCCGTTTTTTACCGGAAAGCGAAGCATAGCATCTCGTCGATGTCTCGGTGAGGCCGGGGACCGGCGCGAACGGCCCAAGAATACGAGGAGAACACCATGAGGACCCTGAAACCGTTATTTCTCTTTTGGTTCGTTCTGGCCCTGGCCGGCGTACTGGCCTTCGCGCCCGCCGCCTTCGCGCAGGACGCCTGCCCGTTCCCGGCGGGCGTCGCCGAGAATCCTCTCGCCACCCCGAGCATCACGGCCGCTCAGGTGGAGGCGGGCACCGCCGATCTGAGCGATTTCGCCCTGGCGGCGAGAGACTACATGCAGAGCGTCCAGATAGGGGCGGAACTGACGCACAACGCGTGTGTCATCAGGCATGAGGGGCCCTGGAAGTCCGGCGACACCTACCTCGTCACCGTATCCATCGACGGAAGGGTGTTCTTCCACTCGGCCATGGCTTCGTTGAGCGGCAGACCGCTTAATAGAGCAGTTTACGGAGCGATCCTTCGCGCGCTGGGAATCACCGCTACCACCCCGGCCGACGTCAGGGCCGCCTTGGCCAATGTGGTCCAAACAGGAAGTTTCCCGAACGCAGATGGGGGCGCTGTTCAGGGAGCCGGCGGCTACGCCGTCGGCTTCAGGCGCACCGGTGGCAACCCGCTCATCCTCGTCGCCGGCCTCGATATCGGGGAATCTCACCTCGGCACGGAAACCATCGACCCAGGCTCCCCCGATGTACGGGCCGATCAGGTGGTGGACCGCGCATCGCTCAGGGCCTTCGTCGAGGGGGCGACGCAGTACGTCGTCGACCGTTTCCAGTCAGAAGGCCGCGCCGCGTTCACGCAGGTGAAGAGCGTCTTGAGAGATCCGGCCGGGCCCTGGAGGCACGGCCCGACCTATCTCTTCATCATGGAGCCCAGCGGCTACACGATCTTTCACGGGGCCTTCCCGGACAGGTTCGAGTTCCAGACTCCGACGAATACCCTGAGGGAGCAGTTGCCGTCTGGTGAAACAGGTGACCTCATTCTGCCGAAGATCATCCGGACAGCGAGAAACAACCCCGACGGCGGCTTCGTGGAGTATTACTTCGATAACCCGGACGACCCGAACGACGACTTCAACACCCTCAAGGTGAGCTTCGTGTACCAGCACGTCTTTCAGGCCAGGAGGCCGGATGGGAGCACGTTCGAATACCCGCTCATCTTCGGCGCGGGCATCTACGGGGAAGGAGGGGGCGTGCTGGCGCAAGGCTGCCCGCTCCCGCAGGGCGTCGCCGCGAATCCTCTCGCCACTCCGAGCATCACGGCCGAGCAGGTGGAGGCGGGCACAGCCGCCATCAGCGATTTCGCCCTGGCGGCGAAACGCTATATGGAGAGCGTCCAGAGAGGGCCGGAACTGGCGCATAACGCTTGCGTCGTCAGGCAGGATGGCCCCTGGAAGTCCGGCGACACGTATCTCGCCACCATTTCCACTGATGGAAGGGTGTTCTTTCACGCGGCCAGGGCGGCTTTGGGCGGCAGGCCGCTCAAGCCCGCTGTTTGGGGGGCGATTGCCGCAGCGACGGGTGCCGCCGCATTGCGCACGACGGGAAGTTTCGGCAACCCGAACGGCGGCGCCTTGCCGGCGCAAATCGGCGGCGGCTACGCCGTCGGCTTCCAGCGTGCGGGCGCCAGGCCGCTCATACTCGTCGCTGGCCTCGATATCGGGGAGGCCCACCTCGACACGGAGACCATCGACCCCGGCGACCCCTCAGTACGGGCCGACGAGGTGGTGGACCGCGCCACTTTGAAGACCTTCGTGAAAGAGGCGAGGGATTACGTCCTGACCACGTTCCGCTCGGAAGGCCGCGCTGCTTTCTCGCAGGTGAAGAGCGTCTTGCGGGATCCGAACGGTCCATGGCGGCACGGCCCCGTTTATCTCTTCATCATGGAGCCCACCGGCTACACGATCTTTCACGGCGCGTTCCCCGACAGGTTCGAATTCCGGAGACCCACGGACACCCTGAGAGACCAGGTGACCAATCGGCTCATCCTGCCGCAGATCATCCGCACAGCGACTACCAGCGAGGACGGCGGTTTCGTCCAATATTATTTCGACAACCCCGATGATCCGAACGACGATTTCAACACGCTCAAGGTGACCTATGCGGTCCAGCACGTCTTTGAGACACAGTTAGCGGACGGGAGCACTTTCCGATACCCGCTCATCTTCGGCGCCGGCATCTACGGCGACCCGAGCACGGTGGCGGAAGACGTCTGTCCGCGGCCGGCGGGCCTTGCCGATAACCCACTCGCCGCACCTGGCGCAACCGCGGCTCAGGCGGCGGCGGGCGGAGACAATCTTCGCACCTTCGCGCTGGCGGGGAGGGACTATTTCAACTCCATCACGACGCCCCAGGAGCTGGCCTACGCCGGGTGCCTCGTCAGGAACGAGGGGCCCTGGAAGTCCGGCAATACCTACCTCGTAAGCCTGTCGCTCGACGGCAGGGTGGTTCTGAACGGGCAGGACATGTCGACGGGAGGCAGGCCGCTCCAGGACGCGGTTTATGGGGGCATCCTCGGCGCGCTGGGGATCGATCTCGCCGACCCGACCACCATACCTGCCCAACTGGGCCAGGTGTTCGCGAATCGCGCTTTCCCGAACGCGGGCGGGGGCGCTTTGCCGGGAGGCGGTTACGCCGTGGGGTACTTCGGCGCCAATGTCCCCTACATCCTGCTCGCAGGCGTGGACCTTCAGGAAGCCCACTTCAAGGAGGATACCGTCGACCCGGGCGACCCGGACGTCAGTGCCGATGAGGTTGTGGACCGCGCGACGCTCAAGCAATTCGTGAACGGGGCGATAGACTACCTGCTGGAGCTTCATGAGCAGAACCCCGCCGGAACCATCGGAATCGCGAGGAGCATTCTGAGACGACCGCCCTGGAGAAGCGGTCCCACCTATCTCTTCGTGATGGAAGAGAGCGGCTACACGCTCCTTCACGCCGGGTTCCCGGACAGGTTCGAGTTCCAGACGCCGACGCAAACCTTGCGAGACCAGGTGACCGACGATCTCATCTTGCCGCAGATCATCGAGGCGGCGAAAGGGGGAGGCGATGAGGGCGCCTTCGTCCAGTATTATTTCGACAACCCGGACGACCCCACCGACGATTTCAACACACGCAAGGTGACCTACGCGCGTCTGTTGACGTTCGAAGTTCCGGGAGGCCCACCGGTATCCTACATCGTCGGCGCGGGCATTTACGGCGACGAGGGTTTGGTGTCGGAGAAGAGCGTGGCGGCGACGAGGGGCTGGCTGGCGCGCTTCGGCCGCGCGGTGGGGAGCCAGGCGGTGGAGATGATCTCGAGCCGCCTGAACTCACCCGCGCCGGGCGGGGCGAAGATGACGCTCGGCGGGCAGACCGTGAAACTCGATGCGGACCCGGAGCGCTACCTGACGGAACATGGCGCGGGCTTGGGCTTCGTCTCGCGCGCGCATCATGGAATCGAGGCGCGCGGCCTCGCGCGGCCGATATTCACGAACCGGCTCACCAACGGGGAGGAGGATTCCCCGGGGGCCTACCGCGAGATGACGATGGGCCAGCTTCTCTCGGGCGCTTCGTTCCACCTGGCTTCGGCCAAGGAAGCCGCAGAGGCGGCGGGCAGCAGTTGGTCGATCTGGGGCCGCGGCGCGCAGAGCTCGTTCGAGGGCGGCGGAGAGGCCGCCATCGAGGGTGACGTGACGACGGCCATGCTCGGCGTGGACTACGAGAAGGGCAAGTTGCTCGCGGGCGTGGCGCTCTCGCGCGCCAGCGGCGACGGCGGCTTCGAAAACGGGGGCCGAAGCGAGCTCGAGGCGACGCTCACGAGCGTGCATCCCTATCTTCGCTATGAGGCCAGCGGGCGGCTCTCGTTGTGGGGTATCCTGGGTATGGGCCAGGGCGAGATGACGCTCGATGACGAGCAAAGCGGGCAGAAGTACGAGACCGACATCGAGATGCGCATGGGCGCGTTCGGGGTTCGCGGAGAACTCACGAAGATGGGCGGATTCGACTTGGCGGTCAAATCCGACGTTCTGCTGACGCAGATGGACTCGGACGCGAAGGACGGTCTCGAATCCATCTCGGCGGAGTCGAGCCGTCTCCGGTTGATGCTGGAAGCCTCGCGCGAGGTCGCCATGGAGGGCGGCGGGACGTTCCGGCCCTCGGTCGAAGCGGGCCTGCGCCACGACGGCGGCGACGTGGACGAGGGCATGGGCGTCGAAGTCGGCGGCAGGCTGCGCTTCACGAACCCGGGAATGGGCCTGACGTTCGAGCTGAATGCGCGGGGTCTCATCACGCACGAGGAAAGCGACGTCGCCGACTGGGGCGTGGGCGGCATGATCCGCATCGCCCCGGGCAAGTCGGGCCGGGGCCTTGCGCTTACCGTGCAGCCCGCCGTGGGCGAGACGGCGGGCGGCACGGCGCGCCTTTGGGGCATCAAGGACGCCTCGCGTCTGGCGAAAGAGGAAATCGAGGACCTGGACCCCCGCGTGCGCGCGGAGGTGGGCTACGGACTGGACGCCTGGGGCGGCCTGCTGACGCCCTATGCGGGCCTCTCGGTGTCGGAGAGCGGGAACGGGGCCTACCGCGTGGGCGGGCGCTTCAGGATGGGCGATCGCCTGAGCATGAGTCTCGAGGGCGACGTGCGCGAGCGCGTGAACGCCGACCCCGTCCACGGCGTGGCCCTTCGCGGGTCGTTGCGCTGGTAGGATAGAAGGGAAATTCCGTAGGGGCCGTTCGCGAACGGCCCCTGCGCAGCAAAACAACAAACGTTTGCAGGGGCGGCCTCCCGTGGAGGTCGCCCCTGTTTCTTCTTGGAGGGATCACTCCCCCTTGAG